>NZ_CAXBOC010000231.1:0-8296 GCF_963976465.1 uncultured Cyclobacterium sp.
AACCGTAAAATTCTTCAAAGCCCCTTGCATTGGGATGATAGGGATGTTGCATTCCATTGTGCCATTTCCCAAAGGCTCCCGTAACATACCCTTCATTTTGGAGCACCTCCGCAAAAGTAATCTCATCAAGATCCAGCCTTTCCTGACCTGCAGAAGTCCCAGTTACCCCTCCACGCAAATGATACCTACCGGTCAGCATTTCTGCTCGAGTTGGAGAGCAAACAGGCGAAACATAAAAACGATCGAAACTAATTCCTTCTACACCTAGTCTGTCTATATGTGGTGTTTTTAAATTAGGGTTACCCGTAAAACTTAAATCTCCCCACCCTTGATCATCCGTAAGAATGATCAATACGTTTGGCTTGTCTATTTCTTTTTCTTCAGGTTGGCATGCATAAAAAACATACATACAACCCAAAAACACAAAGATTTTTCCGGCAGATTTTACGAATAACCCCATATTTATCAACAATAAATTTTTATCAGAATGAAAACAATGAACCAAAACTTATATTAAGAATAGTTTCTAAATAGGTATAAATGGTCCACTTATATTCACTTAATTATTAATGTCATGCCCCAATATTTATTGAATTTTATCCGCAACTGTCAGGACCTGTCCATCTTCCAGCAATTTGGCTTTCAATTCTGAATAAGGAAGCTCCTGCACACTTATATCTTTGTCTATGGACATCACTGCAGCAGTAGCAGCGGATTGTCCCAGTATCATAAATACGGGTTCCATTCGGATGGACCCAAAAGCGATATGACTTGCAGAAACAGCTACTGGTACTACGAGGTTTTGAATTTCATCCGCCTTAGGGACCAAAGATCCATAAGCGATTTCGTAAGGCTGCTTAAGATGTACACCTATATCCCCTTCATTTTGTACATGTCCATTTTCATCTACATAGCGTTGGATATTGTGCGAATCAATGCTATATGAACCCATACCTACTGATTCAGGAGTTGGTCTTTTTTGCATCAATTCATTTTCAGTCATCACATATTTCCCTATCATTCTTCTGGCTTCTCTTACATAAATCTGATGAGGCCAGTTGCCATTGTCGGTAAATTCATCCTTGGCCAATCCCCATTTTTTAAATTCATCTTGAGTTGCTTTTGGTACTCTTGGGTCATTGGCTACATAATATAGCAATCCTTTTTGGTAATCTTCATGTTCTTTAATGATCTCTCTCCTGCGTTCGTAGCTGGCTTCAGGGTAATCATAATTCATTCCAATATTATCAGAACTAAAAGGTCCGTGATTATTGGTATCTGTTTTCTTATTTGGGATCATGTCAAACTTACCAAACCACTGGTCCCATCCTGCATCGAAGATTCTTCCAAGTACCTCATATTGGGAAGGATCATAGTTGTCCGGCTTTGGAAAAGGAACTTGGTTGTCCGGATGTACAGACATACAAGTCCTAAAGCAGTAAGCCTGAACCTTATTATCTCCTTCACCTTTCACGCCGGGCTCTTCACCACTAATTCTTGGCAGTAAGCCGGAGGAAGGATCTCCCGGTATCACATAGGGATCAATGGGTTGATCCAGCACTTGAAAGTGATGTCTGTGGTGATAAACTCCGGTTTGTACCCCATTCCACTCTTCACCATAAACGTCGGTACCTTCTCTACCCACATGATAACTTACACCTGCAGCTGCCATTAAATCTCCCTCGTAGGTGGCATCGATGAACATTTTACCTTTAAACTCTTTCCCACTTAAAGTTCGAATCGCAGTAATTCTTCCATTTTCAACAGTCACTCCTGACTCCCTGTCCAGCCATTCATCCCGAAGAACCTCAATACCTAATTCTTCAACCCATTCATCATAGACTTCTTCTGCCACATGTGGTTCAAATATCCACATGGTTCTGAATTTACCATCTATGGCCGGGGTTCCTTGTCCTTTGTTTCCAAAATCACTTTGGGCTTCCCATTTCCAAGCATCATCCTCAGTATATTTATCGTATACGCGTTGATAAAATTCACGAGACAAACCACCGATCACTTCCTTTTTTCCGGTATCTGTCCAACCCAATCCGCCGGAAGTCAGACCTCCTAAATGCTTGTCCGGAGAAACCATAATTACAGATTTTCCCATTTTTTTTGCTTGGATGGCTGCTGTTACCGCACCGGATGTGCCGCCATAAACGACTACATCTGTAAGCCATAAACACCCATAGCAATGAGAGGCTTAAAAAGACAGACTTGATAGTACCTGTTTTTTTCATAATTTTTATTGGTTTATTGTTTGATATATTAAATTCATTCAATCCTATTTTCAAGAGCTTAAGAAATGATTGGAAGTAAAAAGAGTTGAATGGCAATGCTACCATTACTATTAAAGATTTTTAAGCTTCATTCCAATGGGGTCCCAACCGACAATTTTCTTTTCAAAATAACTGATATTTCCTGCTTCCGTAGGTCCTGAAGCTCGGAGTCCAAAGACGGCATCCTCTACCACAGGTTTCCCATTCCGAATAGACTCAAAGAAATTAACAAAGTGCTCATACCTATCCCCTTTATAATTGGAAGGAACCTTAAATTCAAATTCATTGGGGCCAACCATTTCAGCTTTTTGCGGATATTTTTTCCTATGTTCAGCTTTTAAAGCCTCCTGCATTGCTTCCGGAAAGCTATGCAAGGACATTCCCGGATCTTTTGGAAATGGTGTTTTGCGTAGTTTTAATCCATTAAAGTCTATCGTTATGTCCCCTTCAGATCCAACAATTCTAAAAAGAAAGTTATTTCCTCCACCACTTACCAGATTGGTTCTTAAGGATAAATTAAAAGCAGGGTGAGCATCGGTTTTGGGATAATCAAATAATCCCAAATGAATATCGGGCACATCTCTTCCATCTTTCCAATACCTCAAGCCTCCGGTTGCTTGCACTCTTTCGGGGCCCTTGGAGTTGGTTACAAAATGTAACATAGAAAGCATATGCACATACAAATCACCTGCTACTCCCGTGCCATAATCTTGGTAATTTCTCCACCTAAAAAAACGTAAAGGGTCCCATTCTCTTTTTGGCGCATTGGAAATATAAGTATCCCAATCCACTGTATCCGTAGATGCATCCAGCGGAACAGTATATTGCCAAGCTCCTCTCGCACTATGCCTGTCAATTTGGGCTTCCGCAAAATTGATTTCACCTATTTCACCTGCCGCCAAGAGTTCTTTTGCCTTGGCGTGTATGATTGAACTGACATATTGACTTCCTACCTGAAAAACCAATCCAGTACTTTTTTGCTTAGCAATAATTTCATGCCCATCCACTGATCGCTGCACCATGGGTTTTTCACAATAGACATGCTTGCCTTTATCCATAGCATCCAAACTAATTTTTTGATGCCAATGATCAGTGGTTGCATTAATGACAGCATCCACATCTGCTCGTTCCAGTATCTCTCGGTAATCCTTGGTGGTAAAAATATCAGCTCCCCACAATTCCTTGGCCCGGGTAAGCCTTCCATCATACAGATCGCAGGCGGCCACTACTTCCACTCCATCTACCATCAAGGCTGTATTTACATCTCCTATACCCATCCCTCCTGTACCGATTACCGCTATCCGAATATTGTCATTGGCCGCTATAGGTTTTCTTTTTATTAAATTGAGATAAGTGGGTGTTTTGCCGCCCTTTATGGCTCCGGCAAACACTGAAGGAGATCCAAGCACCAAGGCTGCAGAACCGCTTGCTTTTTTTAAGAATTTTCTACGATTGTTTCTGGGTTGATCGGACATAAGATGGATTTTAGATTTTATTTGAGTTCTCGCCTTAATTGATCTCTTGTTAACTTATTTCGCCTCAATAACTGACAAGAGACCCTGCATTTATTTTTTATAATTCAAGATTTGTTTGTCTCTAAGAAGAACCTCCCTCAATAAAGAGTATTCCAAATCCTGTACTGCTACACCTTGGTCAATGGCCAAGGAAGCTGCTGTGGCTGCTGATTGGCCCAAGACCATAAAGACCGGTTCCATTCTAGCAGATCCAAAAGCAACATGAGTGGCGCTTATGCAGACCGGTACAAAAAGGTTCTCCTTCTCACCTTTCTTTGGCACAATAGATCGGTAAGGAATGGGATAAGCGGTTAATCCTCTGGCTTCAAAATTACCTTCATTCTGTACATAGCCATTGTGGTCTACATAGCGTTGAACCATGTGAGAATCCATACCATAAGAACCCATTCCTACACCATCTTCTACCTGAGGAACCAAACCCTCACAATCCGCTTGAGTAATTACATAATCACTTACCATCCTCCTCGCTTCTCTCACATATAGTTGTGGGGTCCATCCGTTTCTATCCTTGAACTCATCCTTAGTCATTCCCCATTTGGAGACCACGTCCCTGACTTTCTTTGGAATCCTTGGATGATAGGCCAGGGACCACATCAAGCCCTGCTGGTATTCCAACTGCCTTTGGGCAAAAGCTTCTCTTTCAGCATAACTTGCTTCCGGATAATCGAAATTCTGACCGATAAAATCTGTTGAAAAGCCCTTCTGGTTATTGGTGTCTGTTTTTTTATTGGGCATGGGCGTATTGATCCAGGGAACCAATGGATCACCATAATGGTACATCTCTTCAATAGGCCCATTAGCTGCTTCATAATTTCTGAACAGCAACTCATATTCAAGTTCATTATAGTTATCCGGCTTTTCAAATAGGATCCTATTTTCCGGATGGTTGGTTAAGGTCATCCTGTAACAATAGGCTTGAATTCCTTTGTCGGCTGTCCCGTCTATTCCCGGACCACCTTCAATAATAAAAGGCAATAATCCACTGGAAGGGTCTCCTTTAATTATGTATGGATCTACTCCGGGAACAAAATTGTGGTGAATGGCATTTCGGGAAACATTCCCTTTTAAAGTAAGGTTATATTTATTGGCCTGTACACCATTCAATGTTTCTCCATATTGACTATTGGCCTCCCTTCCTGTAGTATAGCTCACTTCGGATGCTGCCATTAAATCTCCTTCATAGGTTGCATCCATAAACATTTTACCGGAATAAGTTTCTCCACTTTCCATAGTGATGGAAATAATTTTGTTGTTTTGAGAGTTTACACCGCTTTGCCTGTTCAGTCGTTTTCCGATGACCAGTGTAACATCTTCTGCCGCTAACATTTCATGATAAATTTTCATGGCTACGGATGGTTCAAATGTCCACATGGCATCTTCTCCATCATTGGATCTTGTTTGGTCTGGTCTGGATAAGTAGGCCGAGCGATCTTCATAATTCCATGTAGAAGGATCCTTATAGTATTCCATTATATTTTGGTAAAACTCTCTGGATATACCTCCTATCACATCTTTGTTACCTATGTCAGTTGCTCCCAAGCCACCTGTGGTCAAACCACCCAAATGGTTTGAAGGCTCAATGAGAATTACTGATTTTCCCATTCGAGACATTTGAATGGCCGCAGCAACTCCTCCGGATGTCCCACCATAAATAACCAAATCATAAGTGGAATTTTGGGCTTTCAGCGTAAAAGTAGACGTAGCAAATAGGCAACATAACACAACAGTAAACAGGTGTTTCATGATTTTTAAATTTTAATTGGTAAACAGCAAATGGTATTAATTTTTCTAAATTCTTATTTTAAAATCCTCCCATGGCTGAGGCTAAATGTTCGTTTAATTGATTCAATAATTTATCAGCCAATTCGGGGTTTTCGGCATATATATTTTTTGTTTCTCCAGGGTCTTCAGCCAAATCATATAGTTTTCCGGGAGATGTAAAGGGATAATCTCCACGCCCCACTACCTTCCATTTACCCGCTCTTAAAGCGTAGGACTCCCCACTTCCCCTCACGACTACGGATTCTCTCTTTTCCGTATCTACTCTATCTCCATAAAAAAAAGGCAATAAATTGTACCCGTCTCTTGAAGCTCCTTCAGGTATTTTTTCACCCACCAAAGTTGCCAAAGTAGGTAAAACATCATTTAAGGCAATTAACTGATCACTAACATGTCCTTCAGGAAAATTTCCTTTCCAACTTGCAATTAAAGGCGTTCGAACACCTCCCTCATAAACAGACCATTTGGTTCCCCTGTAGGGGTAATTGGGCCGATGTGCATCAGGATTAATCTCCTTATTCACCTCAGAAGGACTATTTGAATGGGCTTCCCCTTCTTGTCCTGCATGGGTAGCAATAAATTGAGAGCCATTGTCACTTGCAAAAATAATTAGGGTATTCTCCCTCAATCCTAGCTTATCCAGCGCTTGCAGTAACTCTCCGATATAATGATCCAGTTCAAATACATAATCCCCATAAGGCCCTGCCTCAGTTTTACCAATAAATTCATTAGAAACAGCCAAGGGAATATGAGGAACATAGGGGGAATAATAAAGAAAGAAAGGTTTGTCTGAAGCTTCACTCTTAAATTTCTGAAGGTAATTGATACTTTTTTTGGTGATAGAAGGTAGAAAATCCTCTAAAGGTAATTCCATTAGCCCTTCTCCCGGGGAAGCCGCCTCTGTGGTATATAAATCATGTTGAATGGCTCCGACAATTTTTTTGTCCTCAAATAGCCAACATTCACTTGCGCAACTGAAACCAAACCAGTGTTGAAAACCACGGTCCATGGGTCCATCGCTTAATGGTTGATTGAAGTCAATATTTGCTCCATTCTGCTCATCGTGAAACTTACCATAACCCACAGGAACTTCACCATCTGTTGTAGGAAAAGTAGTGCCCAAGTGCCATTTTCCAAATCCCACGGTTTGGTAACCTGCATTGGTAAGCATCTGCGGTAAAGTCAAAGTCTCTTCCGCTATCATTGACGGCTCGTAATTTCTCATTACTCCGCTTTTCTTCCAACTTCTCCAAGGATACTCACCTGTCATTAGGGCATACCTACTCGGAGAGCAGACAGAAACCGGACAATAAGCTTCTGTGAACCGCACACCTTCTTTTGCCAATTGATTCAGATTAGGTGTAAGGGTCTTGGAATTCGCGTTGTACACTTCCAAATCTCCATAGCCCAGATCATCTGCAAAAATAAATAAGATATTAGGTAAGTCATTTTTAACAATTTCTTTATCCTGAGGTTTGCATGAAGCTAATAAGAAAGTAACCAATACCAAGTATCCCGAAAATCTTGGCATTTTGGTAAATAGTCTTTGATTCAATAATTTTTTCCTCATTCTATTAGCGTCTTCTCTTCTCATTTTTAAAATTTATAGCATTTCAAACCTACCAAATAGGTAAGAGGTCTATATTATTACAATTTTCCTAGTCCAATATTTTATTCCCGAAAGTTCATTTTATTGGTTCACTAAAACACAACGCTTTTGCAAAGGTAAGATAGCTTTGAATAATCTAATTTTTCATAAAACTAAACACAAATATTGTTTGGCATTGCCAAGTTTATTAATGCCTTGTACTTTAGCCTAATTCTCCCTTGAAACAAGATTAAATCTATTTTTTCATGTACATGCTAGCTAGGGGAAATCACCTTCAATTCCTATATCAAAAGAGAATTTCCTGCTCCAAGGTCAATGACCTGAAGCAGGAAACTCAATTGTTTTTATTTAAGTCATTTTATCGAATGATATCAGCTTCCAGATTAATAGCCCGGATTCTGAACCAGTGCGGTATTTGTTTCTAATTCTATCCTAGGGATAGGCCACAAGTAATCTCTTTCCGGATTAAATGATCTTGTTTCCACTACCACCATCTCATTTGCATTGCTGATATTGTCATAAGTGGGAGTGCCCATTTCATCTATCATAGGAGGAGAGTTCAACCATCCACCTTCACCATACCTGTTTACACGTCCTCTTACAGGACCGGGGATTACATCTTCTGCTAACCTCCATCTTCGAATATCAAAATACCTAAATCCTTCCATTCCCAATTCATGCCTTCTTTCCTTTCTAACTATATTCCTTAATTCATCTTGGGTTTTTCCAGACGCTAGCAGTGGCATTTGTACCGATTCTCTTGAGCGAAGGGCATTGATTGCCTCATAAACAGATTCATCCAATTGGTTTAATTCAACCTTTGCTTCCGCATAATTCAACAATACCTCTCCTAGTCTGAAAATGGTTAGATTCTGATCTGTGGATCCTACATCTGTAGGATAATTTGCTACATCTACATGCTTTCTATAAAGATAACCTGTAAATGACGCATAAGCATGTTGGGCCTCGATATTGGGAACTCTTATCATTTCATCACCCCTAAATTCCCAAGTCATGGTACTGTCTCGGTGCGTCTCATAAATCCAATTTACTAATCGGGAGCCCGGCACTACCAATGTATGGCCTAACCTAGG
>NZ_CAXBOC010000232.1:0-8280 GCF_963976465.1 uncultured Cyclobacterium sp.
ATCTTTAAGTAAGACATGTATAAAATTATTTTGCTCTTGGATTTTGCCGAAGAGTACAGTAAGAGTTTATTAAAAGGAATATCAAAATATTCTGCTGAGCAGGGACCTTGGTCCTATTGCCGAATGCCCCTTTATTATAGGGAAACGATTGGTATTAAGGGTATACTCGACTGGGCCAAAGACTGGGGAGCAGATGGAATCATTGGTCAATTGTACAACGAAATTGACTTGGACCTCCTCGTCGACTCAAAGATCCCGGTAGTTGCACAGGATTTTAAAGAGCGATTTACAGAAATTCCGAATATTACAGGTGCCTACCACGAAGCCGGTGAGATGGGAGCCGCTTACTTTCTGAAAAAAGGTTTTAAGAATTTCGCCTTTTACGGTTTCAATGATATCGTTTGGTCCAGGGAACGGGCAGAAGGTTTTGAAAAGAAGATCAATGCGATGGGCTACAAAGTAAATTACTTTGAGCACAGAAAATCCCGTTCTACAGATTTGTGGTACTACAAGAGTAACTCTTTGAGCAAATGGCTATTGTCTTTGCCAAAACCCATTGCCCTCATGACATGTGATGACAACCAAGGGCTACACATTACCGAAGCTTGCAAGCAAAATAAAATCCGGATTCCTGAAGAAGTTGCTGTTTTGGGGGTTGATAATGATGAAATGCTTTGTGAATTATCAGATCCTCCACTATCTAGCATTGGCTTGGATATAGAAAAAGGGGGCTATGATACTGCCAAGTTAATGGAGCAAATGATCCAAACCAGTGCATCAAATTTTTATGATATCCGAGTGAAACCTACCCAAGTCATCACCCGGCAGTCTACAGATATTTATGCAACCAACGATGACCATATCGCTTCATCTTTGAAATATATCCATAAAAATATTGAGAAAAACCTTCAGGTAGAAGAAGTAGTAAAACAAGTACCCCTTTCCAGAAGAAGTCTTGAAAAGCGTTTTTTGCAAATTACAGGCTACCCCATTTACAAATATATTTTTAACCTCCGGATAGAAAAATTTACCCAAAAACTTCTTGAAACAGATCAAACTGTTTTTGAGATTGCCATGGACCTAGGCTTAAATGACAGCAAAAACATTGCTAGGCAATTCAAGCAAGTAAAAGGATGTAATCCTATAGAATACAGAAAGCGGTACCTTGCTGGGAAATAAGTCTTCCGCTCACTTTGCCATCTAAAATATCTCCTACCCAATACACCACCAAATAATCCCTCACAACCGTTCATATAATGCCATTATTTTGAATGGTACTTTTTAGTTCCCTAAGGTATACTATAAAAACATACCCGAAATATCTTCAACCTTTATTCTTTTCCCAATTATGAAACATTTAGATAAAAAAACCATTCTATCAATTATTATTGTCGGTATGTCTCTGGCTACCGCATGGGCCATACGTGGACAGTTTGGGCACGAACAGGGTGCTGCCTGGGCGGGCGGTATTGGTTGCTTGAGTGTGATTATGCTGGCCAAAAGAGAAGATTGGTATAACAAAGCAATTAAAGCAGCTTTTGCAGGAGCTGTGGGCTGGGGTTTTGGAGGTATGATGAGCTACGGGATTCTTGTGGGTTATGGCAAGGGGACTGAGTTTTTTAACGTTTATTACGGTCTGTTTAGTCTTTTTATCGTTGGTGGGCTGTATGGATTAGTAGGTGGTGGACTTTTTGGGCTTGCCCTAGCAGACAACCCGGAGAAAAAAGTAAAATGGCATCAATTGGTGGTAGAAATGGCAGTGGGGGGGCTGATTTTTTATTTCCTTATGGTGGAGCAGTTGGGTTTCGCGATGACTCCTCCAAGGTCAGAAGCATGGGGCATATGTGCAGGCTCCGGCTTGGCACTAATTTATTTCCTTTCAAGGAATAAGCAATTCAGTGCTTTAAGGGTCGCTATTTATGCAGGCCTAGGTGGTGGGTTTGGGTTTGCCTTCGGAAATTTCCTTCAAGTTTTAGGAAATGTAGCACAAATACCTTTTAACATGTGGAATGTAATGGAATATTCACTTGGTTTTTTTGGTGGAATAGGCATGGCTTATGGCACATTTACCTCTTCATGGAAAGTAGAAAATCGAAACACAAGGTTTACCTCCACTAACCTGATCATTCCAACCTTAGGGCTGTTGTTATTAATTCCATTCTTTGTTTGGCATCAATCATTTTTAATGAAGGACAATACCGAAACATTGGCTACGATTGTAAATCAGCCGGAAACTTGGAGGCTTGTGGTTCAATTAATTGCTTTATTTATCGTTTTAGTTCTTTTTATCTATTGGATGAAAATTAGCTCAGGAAAAAAGAAGCTTGAAAATACCGCTTTTACTAAGAAGGAAATTTCCTTATTATTTATTAGCTATTTTGGGTCTTATATTGCTTACACCATACTACTTACAGGATCGTTTTTAAGTTTTTACAGAATTGAGCAGTTCTTGTATATTGTGAACTTTGTGATCATACTTGCTCTGATCCCGGGTAGTCAAGCGCATTTTATTCCCCGTCCTGCTAAAACCAACACTTGGACAAAGATCCTGCTACTGATGTTGGCCTTTTTTATATTGCTGGCCTTTATTCTTATCAATAGTCATGGGGAAATCGGAAATGCACACAAGAGGTTTGAATGGCTTTAATGTGCATAGCAAGCATTAAGCGATAAGTTTAGATGTTAGAATAGTTCCTATATTAAACTGAAAACGTGCGGAAAGATATTGCTTAAAACCAGATGATTCTATGAGATTCTTATAATTAACAAAAATGGCAATAAATCTCACTACGGCAGTTGGTCTAATGCTTCTGAAGTTGAAGCAATTTCAGCAATCAATAAAGTTTGAAGCATAATTTACTTCAAAATATAATTTCATTTATCGGAAAGGCCGGAATTTTTTTCCGGCCTTTTTTTAGTTGTTATAAGTCAAAATTGGATAATTATCACTTATCTCATGTCTAGCCCCGGAACCTTTTTTTTTGATGGTGTATCATCGCACTGAATTTGTCAACCGTTGCCTCGCTCACTACTTCGCTAGATTAATACAATTGAACAAATTCAAAATCTTTCTCAAAGGCTATTTAGCCCGTTAAATCATTGCCTTTATATTTAAGCGTAATTTCACAAAGATTGAAAAGACATGAGATCTAGTTGGGATCACTTGACTAATAGAAGCCCTGAAGAAAAAACTAGGACTATTCACCAGAATTGTTAAATGGAATAACGAAGTTGCAATGGATCGTATATCTCGGGTTAAAAAATAGGCAAAAAAAATCCCTGCTGGAACCAGCAGGGATTTTATATAAATAGAGTATCCGCTTTTTAAAAAGGATTATTTGTCCCTTGGTATAACCATGGTTTAGACCATTGGCTGTCAGCACCAAAGTTACCGGAAAATTCGGTGACTTCCAGATTATTCAATGCAGCATTTATATTGTCTGTATTATTGTTGTACTCATCATTACCATATTGGAATCTGATGGCTACCTGAGGTTGAGGAGACAATGGACCAGCCTCTAGATCAGGATATCCGGTTCTTCTGTAATCAGCAAAAGCTTCTGTACCATTGGACCAGTTGGCCACCCATTTCTGGGTCAATACCTGCTCCATAGAGTTATCAAAAGCCACTTCGTCAATAAATTCTTCATACATGTCGCTTTTACCCCAAGCTTCCAGAGACTGTTCTATCCCCATGTTGTAGTGCATTTCAGCATCTCCCACATTCCATCCTTTTAGTGCCGCTTCAGCAAAGATGAAGCTAACTTCAGCCGCAGAGATGATTCTGGCTTGAAGGATATCTCCTGCCTGACCAGCCGTAGCATAGTAAGGATCCAATTGGGAAACATGTAGGTTTTGTGTTCCCTGACCCGGAATCGGGTTTCCATTGTAAGATTCAGGCGTAAGGATAGAAGGTGGTAACCCTACGTAAAGATCAGAATTATAATCCGCCATGTTTGGGTTAAAGTGCCGGGTAAACTTCACATCTGCATATTCCTCTTCAAACTGATCAAAGGTATAGATAGACTCTATAGGCTCACCGTTTGCTCTGATAAAGTCTTCTGCCGCAACACTAAGGGTCTCATCTTCTACCCATTGTACCCTTACAGAGTCAAAGAATACAGGAAGCCTAGGGTCATTGGTCATGGTTAGCTGATCAATGAAAGTCTGACATGCTTGATATCTTTGAAAATCATCAGGATTAAGTCTTACATGACGTGTTATCCAAATGTCATTGGCTCCACCTGTATAATCCAAAGTAGCATCCTGATCACAGCTTTCAATATAAATACCACTGCTATAAATAGCTTCCACTCCAGCTTTGGCTACATCCGGTTTCTTTTCAGATAACCGCATATAATACCTTAACAATAGTGAGTTGGTAAATCTTTTCCAACTATCGATATTTCCCCCATAAAGGAGATCATTCCCACTAGTAACTCCCTCATTGGATGCTGAAGAAAGTAAATTGGCAGCGGATTGCAAGTCTGCAATAATGCCATCATAAATCACTTCCTGGCTATCAAATTTAGGGAATTGAAATTGATCGCTTCCCTGATCACCTTTTAAGGCATCCATATATGGTGCATCCCCCCAAAGGTCAGCTATATTACCAAAAGCAAAAGACTTCATGGTAAGGCCTACTCCTTGAAAGAAATCATTGTCAAGTTCTTCACCTCTGGTAATCATCAGATTGTTGGTTCTTAAGATATCATACCATCCCGTCCAACTTTTGGATACCCATTCATAATTGTTATGACTACTGTACCAACCATTTTTCTGCGTGTATTGCATGGCACCGGCAAGGTCATTAAAGCCTAAACCAAGGTAGCTTTGGGCAGAAGATGACAATACCGAAGGCATCAAAAGGTTTGGATTGGCGTTGGCCGGGTCAATACCATATGGGTTGGTATTGATCTCACTGAGTTGGTCATCACAACCGGTGACCAGTATAAGTCCCAGGAGAAATACGGCTATCTTTCTAAATTCAAATAAATTTTTCATGATATGTAAATTAAGGACTTTTAAAGATTGAAATTAAGCTTGAACCCTACAGGAATACTCCACGGCATCACATTTTGACGCTCAATTCCTTGGCGGAAAGAAGAACCTGAAGCCCTAAATGCTCTCTCTGGATCAATACCTATATCCGCTTTTGTCCACAAAATTATATTTCTGGTATAAACAGAGAATGTTGCATTTCTGAATACACTAAAATTAGGGATTTTATAACCTAGAGACAATTCTCTTAATTTCACAAAAGAAGCATCAAAAGTTACTTGCTCATTAAAGCTCCAAGGGTAAGTATTGGTGATAGGGTAGATATTGGTACCGGATCCACCTAAGTGCTCCTCATATACATCATCTGCATAGTTATCCGGTGTATCAGCTCCGGCAGTTTGAATCACACCTGGCACAAAAGCTCCGTCTGATCCATTTTCATCAATTGCAAAACCACCGGTTTCGGCAGTATGTCCACCAACTCTAGGGAAATTACCTGGTTCTGGGATGATATATTTTTCCGGATCTGATTTTAACAGCGCCACCAATTCATCTTCAGAATAGTTGCCTCCCGGGATCAGGTTATCCAATTGCCTTTGTGATTTCCAATCAGACTCTCCATATCTGTAGGTGAAAGACATGAACTCACCACCTTGTCTCCAGTCAAAGCTAGCATTCAATACAAAGCGTTTGTAACTTAGTCCTGTTTGCATACCTAAAATAAAGTCAGGGTTGAAGTTACCAACTTTTCTAAGGTCTTCATCTGCAGACAATCGTTGCCATTCTCCTGCACTGCTTAATACAGGCCATTTGTAATATGGGGAAGAAGGGTCTTCTACCTGTACAAATCCTCTACTGTAAAGGTCACCTATTTGATCACCAAGGAAGGTAATTGCTCCACCACCATTATCACCCCAAAGTGTAATTCTATTAAAGTTTTCTACAAGCTCCAATACACTGGTTCTATTTCTGCTCCAGTTCATGTCTACATCCAGTTTCCAACCATTTCTGTCCAATGGCGTACCACCAAGACTAAGTTCTATACCTTTACTTTCGATCAAGCCGGCATTGATCAGCCTGCTGCTAAATCCTGAAGAACGAGGCAGGTTCACAGAGAAAATCTGGTTTCTGTTTTCGATCACATAATAAGTTCCGGAAAATCTCAACTTATTGGCAAACATATTCAAATCTATACCTGCTTCAATAGAAGTAGCCTCTTCCGGTAAGAAATCAGGGTTATTAATTCCTGATCCTAAGGAAGCAACATTAATAGAGTTATAAGTACCGGTAGAAAGGTTTTGAACCAACCTGTAAGGGCTGGTATCATTACCTACTTTTGCCCAACCTACTCTGGCCTTTAACATATCAATCGTTTCTGGAAGGTTTAGCGTGTAATTGGCCAACCAACTTAAGGAAGCAGAAGGATAGAAATAAGAGTTATTATTTAAAGGAAGCGTAGAAGACCAGTCATTTCTGGCTGTCAAGCCCAAATACAATTGGTCAGCATAACCAAAAGAAGCCAATCCATAAATACTATAAATTCTTTTTTCAGAATATGAATTGCTAATAGATCTATTTTCTGCAGGAATGTTTTGTGCATTATAAATGCCTGGAACAACAAGTCCATTATTCCTGTCTCCCCCTACACCTATATTAGCTGAAGACCCAATTCTACTCATGATATTACCACCAGCAGAGGCATTGAAATCCAATTTGCCAAAGTCATCGTTATAGCTCAACAAGAAGTCAGCATTAGACTCTTGATTCAACATATCAGTGTTATAATATCCGCCTTTAGCCATTCGACTATAGCTATAAGGTATCTTGGTTTCTCTGTTTTCGTCAGAACGATCCAATGAATACCTTGCCATGAAATTCACTTTTTCAGAGATTTTATAGTCTAAAGAAACATTTCCGTACACCCTGTCTCTTCTGAAGGCATTCTGGATACCGTAGGCAATGAAATATGGATTGTCTCCATTAGGAGTTCTAATCTGCTGAATTTCTTCTTGACCCGGCACCCAAATATCGCGCATCTGCTCAAAGGCTATATAAGAAGATGCATAAATTGCCTCTAATGGGTTACCCCTTCTTTCACCTGTACTTGGTCGGTCATTGGACTTACTATTGGTGTAGTTAAAATTCGTATTCAAAGTAAGGTTTTCCAAAACATCATAAGATAAAGAAGCGGCAATACTATTTCTGAACAAGTCAGAATTTGGGATCATCCCCTGATGCATCATATTACCATAGGACACCCTGTAAGTAGCCTTATCATCTCCTCCACTTATAGCGATGTTGTTATTAGACGTTATCCCGGTTTGCATGAAATCTTTCATGGCATTAGGATAAGATTTTAATTCAGTAGGAATCACGTTTCCGTTTTCATCTACAGGGCTATTCCATTGTTCTGCCATATTACCTGCATCCAACTCTGGTCCACCCCAATAAGCTGATCCATCATTGAATACACCTTCTCTGTTACCATTGGCATACTTGTAATGAAAATCAAGCAATCTGGATGGTCTTTCAAATACGTTGCTCGTAGAGAAAGATACACCCATACTTTTTCCTTTGCTTCCGGATTTGGTCGTAATGATTACTACACCATTACCGGCTCGAGTACCATACAATGCTGCAGCACTGGGACCTTTAAGCACACTGATATCTGCAATATCATCAGGATTAATATCAGAAATTGCATTACCATAATCGACCTGATTTCCATTTCCATTTTCCCTGTTATTATTTAGTGAGTTCGACATAGGAACACCATCTACAACAAATAGTGGTTGATTGTCTGAAGTAAGGGAAGAAGCTCCTCTAATCACCATACTGATAGAAGAACCTGGACCACTGGTCTGATTAATGGTTACACCAGGCATTCTCCCAGCAAGAGAACTCAAAACATTTTCCTGAGAAACCTGTGTAACATCTTCAGCCGATACTGTAGAGACATCATAACCCAAAGAACGTTGGTCTCTTTTGATACCCAATGCAGTTACAACTACTTCATTCATAGCCGTAGCTGCTTCTTCCATACTCACATTGACACTTGTTCGGTTACCTACAGTAACTTCTTGACTTTCAAAGCCAACGTAAGAGAATACCAAAATTGAATTTGGTCCGGCTACGTCAATACTATATGATCCATCAATGTCCGTTACCGTTCCATTGCTTGTTCCTTTTTCCAAAATAGTTACTCCAGGTAAGCCTGAATCATCTCCTGTGGAAGTAACCTTTCCGTTGATAGTTATTGCAACCATCTCCTCCAATTCT
>NZ_CAXBOC010000233.1:0-8205 GCF_963976465.1 uncultured Cyclobacterium sp.
TACTGTATCTGCCATCGGCATAGAACTTATTCTGTAGCTTAAAAAGCTCCTTACGCAGTTTTTTAAGTGCCTTCTTTGTTTCCATTTTATCAGCTTCTGCTGGCGGCAAGGTGGTTATATGATTTAAGTCTACCATTTTCTACTCTTTATTATTTTGCTCATAGGCCATGGTAAAATATGCTCCGTCATCCTCCGTGAATTTCTGACGTTGTAATACTAAACTCTCAGTCAGGTATTCTTCAACCGTGTAGTTGATGGTCTTTATCTTTAGGCCCATCACATAGGCTTCAACTACAGCATCACTACTAATAGTTATCTTTCCATTTTCTTTTTTGCTCTGCCTGTTTTTTATGGTAACCAGGCTTTTAGAACCAAAAAAACTGAGTACGCCCGATTCAACGCTCATCTTCAAATAGATATCTTTCAACTTACTGCTACTTTGTAAATCATATAACTGCTTAAAATCTTCTGAGGTAACATCCACTTTTGTCTTTTCATCTCCCGGATCGGTAAAAGGAAATACATTGACCAGCACATCAAATTCTCTGGGGTTACACTTGTAAGTGGTGGTATATTTTTCATCCAATTGGTTATTTTCATCATACAACTCCACCAACACTTCTACAGTATAGGTTTCACTTTCCCGCTTTAACTCTCCGGTCAGAAAAATTTGCATGCCTTGTGGTTTTCCATTTTTGTCAAAATTTTTACGAACTATTTTTTTTCCAGCAATCTGCTCAATCAACATTTCCTTTTCCTGACCATAGGACATGCCGGGAGTAAATTGCAGAAATATCAATATGAGGAAGAGGATATTACGCATGGTGCTTCATTAACGCTTTAATCTCCATTGCCAAAGTTTCAGAAAGATCAATAGCATTGCTTTCATGAGGGATGGTGTTACAGGTTACGATCTGCTGTACGCCTGAATTTTTGAGGTCTTGAAAAGCAGAACCTGCAAACACCGCATGAACTCCCACACATACAGGAGGTCTCATGTTGGCTTTTTTTAAGTGGCCCACTGTCTCAATCATAGTCCTTGCAGTGGAAATAATATCGTCAACCAGCACCGGGGTGTGGTCTTTATATTTTGCCACATCCGGTATGGATACTTCTACATCCCGGTCACCATGTCGTACTTTTTCTAACACGGTAAAGGGCGCACCGGCTTCTTTTGCTACCTGAGAAACCCACTGCTCACTTTCGCTATCCGGGCCGATGAATACCGGCTTTTCTATGTTTTGGCTCACCCATTTTGAAATGTGTGATGCCGCATGCACTGTGGTATTAGGTACGCTATAGATTTCGCTTAACGAGCTTCTACGGTGCAGATGTGGGTCTACTGTGGTAAGTGTTTCTGCGAATCCGGAAATTAATTGTGCAAAATACGTTGAGGTGATCCCTTCTCCAGGGTTAAATTGTTTGTCTTGCCTCATGTAGGCCAGGTAGGGTGCTACAAAGCAGGTACATGCGGCTCCCAGATCTTTGGCTGTTTTACTTAGAAAATATAAGGGCAGCAACTTAGCGTCCGGTTTATATAAGGTGCAAACCATCACCACGCATTTTCCTTTTACGTCAGAATGTATCTGTACAAAGCTCTCTCCATCGGGAAACTGCCGGATGGTTGCCTCACCCTTTTCAGCCTGAAGGTGTCCGGCAATTTTTTCAGTAAGATCTTCGTTGCCCGGTAAGGCAAAAACTATCATTTCCATATTTCTATGTCTCTTTTATTTTAATAATTTCTTTTTGTGTATCCAGATAAGAAAGGGCGTACTCAAGCTCTCCTCGTGACTCAGCATGGATTTCAAACAGGGTATCGTTTTCTTCCACCTGAGTATTCAAAGGCGTAAGAAGCAAAATGCCTGCTGTCATCGCTCCCGGAGCACCAGCCAGCTTAGCCACTTTCGCAAGTCTGCGATTATCAATTTCTGAAACTACCCCAGTCGTTATGGACTTGATCTTGTGCTTATGGGGGGCTACTTCAGGTTCCCTGAAAAAGCCTTGTGCCTGGCAGATAGCGGTAAATTTTTTGTAGCCCTCTCCACTTTTCAAAATCCTCAAAGCTTCAAGAGCGCCTGCCCCTTCGGCTGCTTTTCCTCCCATTTCAAGTAACCTGCCTGCCAGTAGTACTGCTCTTTCGCGTAGGTCATCAGGTGCATGGTCTTCATTTCTTAAGACGGACAAAACATCCCTTGCCTCCAGTGCAGGGCCGATGCCCCGCCCTACAGGTTGCGATCCATCGGTTAATATAATATCAATATTCAGTCCGATGGCTTTGCCTACGGCAACCATCTTTTCTGACAGATGCTCAGCAGCTTCCCGGGAGCGCACTTTAGCCGTTGGGCCGACAGGAATATCAATCACAACATCAGTAGAACCTGCTGCCGCCTTTTTTGAAAGCACGGAAGCGATCATCTGCCCTTCGCTATCAATATCTAATGCTTTTTCCACACGGATGAGTATATCATCAGCCGGACTTAACTGTACTGATCCGCCCCAGGCCAGGCACCCCCCTTCTAGCTCCACCACTTTTTTCATTTGCTCGGTGGTAAGATTTACGTTGGTAACTACCTCCATGGTGTCAGCGGTGCCAGCCGGAGAAGTAATGGCACGGGAAGAAGTTTTAGGAATGGTCAGCCCCGCTGCGGCAACAATAGACACTACCAGTGGGGTAGTTCGGTTACCAGGCAAGCCACCTATGCAGTGTTTATCATAAACCTTATCTTTACCCCAATCCAGTTTAAAACCCACATTAATCATGGAACGGGTCAGGGCAATCACTTCTTCCTGATTTAATGCATTCCCTGTGCTGGAAGCCAGAAAAGCTGAAAGTTGAATATTGGATAAATTCCGATTGACGATATCGCCAATGATCCTGTCAAAAGCTATCTGGTTCAAGCGGTGTCCATAAATTTTCTTACGGACGTCACTCATGGAATCCAAGGCATCCAAATGACTCAAGGTGAGTTCATCCCCAGCATTTGCTCCCAATGAATCAATGGCTGCTTCTGATAAGCTTAGTTGGTCATGAGTCAGATGTTCTTCATTGTCCCAAACGATGAGTGAGGCCACGATGGTTTTATTTCCTTTTGAAACTTTTATACGATTTAAAGCCTCAAATCCTTCGGACACACATACCGGACAATTCTTGCGCATAAATACCATGTATTCATTGCGTGCATCAATGCCTAGTCTTACTAATTTTAATACGTTATGGCGGGTATCCTTTGCTTCCATCACAATTCTACCGTTTGATTAAGTTGAGGGATATGTGTTTGCCATCCTTTATTATCTTCCAGGGCTTTTGATAAAGCTTCTGCCTGCGCTGCTTCCCCATGAATAATGAATACCTTTTCGGGTTGTTTTTTAATTTCAGAGAGCCAGTCAATCAAATCGTTTTGGTCACCATGCGCACTCAGTCCTTCAATGTGTTCCATGTGCATTTTGAATGGTAGCCATTTGCCATACACTTTAATTTCTTTCGCTCCTTCCAGCAGTTTTCTTCCTCTGGTTCCTTCTGCCTGATAGCCTACAAAAAGTAAGGTGTCATTACTATTGCCTGATCTTGTTTCCATATAGTTCAGTATTCGTCCGCCCGTCATCATTCCACTTCCGGCAATGACGATCTTGGATTTGTTGTCTTCCCTCAGCGCCAAGGTTTTCCGATAGTTGCTAACTACCTGAAAATGAGAACACATTTCATCACATTCTTCCGGTTTAAGCTTATGCCAATCCCGCGAGGCATGGAAGAGGTGAAGTACATTGGCACCCATCGGACTGTCCATGATCATGGGTATTTTTGGTATCTTCTTCTCTTTCAATAACCGCCATATCATCAGCATCATCAATTGCGTGCGCTCTACCGCAAAGCTCGGTATGAACAGGCTGCCCCCCCGTTCAATGGTTTCATTGATGATACGTTCCAGTTCAGGAACTATAGTTTCCTCTTCCGGATGCACCCTGCCGCCATAGGTGGATTCAATCAGCAGTATATCTGCCTTTTCAGGCTTTTTAGGAGCATATAGCAGCAAATCTTTTTTGCGTCCGATATCACCAGAAAACACCAGGCGACTATCGTTGATCTCTACTTCAATAAAGGTTGATCCTATAATGTGGCCATTGTATTGCCACCTAACCTTAAAGTCTTCTTCTATCACATGCCACTTTCCTTCTGAAACAGGGTTAAAAAGTGGGCTTGTTTTTTCAACGTCTTTCAGGTCATAAAAAGCCTCTGCCGGATGGTGTTTACTATATCCTTCTTTATTGGCTCTGGCAGCCTCCTCTTCCTGAATTTTAGCACTGTCTTTTAGTATAATTTCAGCAATCTTGAGGGTGGGCGCACTTCCATATATTTTGCCTTTGAAGCCTAATTTCACCAAGCGGGCCAGGTAGCCTGTGTGATCAAGGTGCCCATGGGTAAGTACCACCGCGTCAATAGATGCCGGGACATACTCGGGTGGCTCCCAATTGAGCAGTCTCAGTTCTTTTAATCCCTGAAAAACACCGCAATCCACCATCAGCTTTTTACTTCCGGTTTCAAGCAAATATTTGGATCCTGTAACGGTACCAGCCGCACCTAAAAATTTTATGGTTATTTTTCCTTTCATCTTTAAATACAAATCATTTTTAATAGACGGCCCTGCTTGAACAAATTTCGTTTCCTTCTTTAAGTATCCCTCTGATCCGTTTATCAGATATTCCTATTTCATTAAGCACCTTTGGCTTGTCACAAAGCTCTTTGCAGAGTACTACCATCTTATCAATCAACTGTTGCTTTTCGGATTTGGTAAGCGTAGTGAGGCAGGTGATAGGATGTAAACCGGACAAGTTAATCCGGTCACTTAAACTTCCTTGTTGGGGATAATCCCAGCCTACGAGAATCAAACCGGAACATATACCATATTGAATGGCATCTTCGGTGAACCGGGTATTGGTCACCACCCAACCCTGATGAAACTTAGTAGCATGATCTTTACGTTTCTGCCATTGCTTTTTTACATCTTCAAACCGGGATTTTATATAGAGTGGAATTTTTACATCGCACTTATAACCTTGCCGATTATGGAATTTGCACTCTACCATAAAGTGCTTATTATCCTTTTCGGCCTCCACATCTATTTCGTGAGTCACACAATGGCCCTGAATGATCACACCTACTTTAGTGCGGTATCCCTGGTGTTTGAGAATTTCACCAATGAACTTTTCAAAGGGGTATCCTGATGGTCCTAGCTCTAAAATAGCCTGCTTGATTTTGTACCTTCCTGCGACAGGTTTTGAGTACTTCCTGAGCATGGAAAAGGCCTGATTGTATATTTTTTTTGTAGACATTCCATCAAATAGCTGCTTCTCAATTTCGCTCACAATCCGATCTGTTACAGCCAAATCTGCTCCGGCTCGTTCCAGCGATTGCCTTAATTTTTCTGTTGAGAAAGCGGCTCTTTCTCCTGAAGCTTTTGTGATGAGAACGGTCTTTTCTGACATTTATACTACTTTAACAATCCAATGTTAAAGTTAGAATATTACACCTCGGAGGTATTTACGATATCTCACTTTAGATGTATGAAATTATGATACTCAAAAACTTTTCTGAGGTTATGAGTCAAAGCTCTTTTCGCAGTAATAATTGATGAGGTAGTCCTGATAAATCCAAAAGAATTTACTGATATCAAAGAAGTTTAAAGGAGCCATGCTAAACTTTGATTTTATCTCATGCACCAACTCACTGTATTCCAAATAATCGGATGGCAATAAAGTCTTGTGGTGATAACTTTGAATTACTTTCAATGAATATTTATTCCATAATGGAAAAAACATCGGGGCATGAACGGCACAATATCTGGATGCAAATGCTATAGTTTCATTATCAATACCGCTATGCCCATTTTGAGCAAGGCCAATGGCAATTGAAAGGTCGCTTTTGGTCAGAGGTTTATCAATTTTTAGCCTTTCAATATGATCATGAAAGCCGCACATGATGAAATAATCAACCCTGTCATGATCGGCTACTGCCATAACCTTCTCTTTGATGACATCAATATCCTGATTACCGGGACGGTTTTTGATGAATTTGATGAGTTTTCTATCGGTAAGAAAGTAACCTCGAATTGCTTTTGTGTGATTAACATATTCCTCCATGACTCTCGGAATCATTCATTTATTACTTCCACGGTTTTAGGAGCTATGACTACTTGACGCATAACTGTACCATACCATTGATTGAAAACCACACAGGCAGTCAAATCTCCGGTGACATTAACCGCTGTACGAAACATTCCCAATAATCGCTCTACACCGATAATGATGATGATACCTTCTGCCGGAATACCTGCACTGCCCAAGACAGATGCAAGAATTACAACTCCTCCTCCCGGAATGGCCGGTGTACCTATTGACGCAGCAACTATAGTTATAACCACAACGATAATATTAAGCAAACTCATTTCCAGCCCGTACGCTTGGGCAATGAACAAAGTGGTTATGGTTTGATAAAGAGCTGTGCCATCCATATTGACAGTTGCCCCGATAGGGATGATAAAATTACTGATCGCATGATCCACTTTTAATTCTTCTTCTGCTGTTTGCAACGAAAGAGGCATTACTGCAGCAGAACTGGTGGTGGAAAAAGCCAGGAGTTGAGCGCCTCTGATCTTTCCCAAGAATTTTAGCGGGTTCCTGCGGCCTAACAAACTCACCATCATCAGGTATATGCCTACTAAAATTAGTAAACCTGCCAAGACTACTATCACGTAATAACCTAGTCCGGCAAGGGAGCTTAGACCTACACTGGATGTAAGCTGAGCCATGAGACCAAAAACTGCTATGGGTACTAAAATCATGGCCCACTTAACTACTGTCATACAAATTTCCTGTACTGCACTCAGCAATAACTTCACAGGTTTCAGCAGATTATCTGGCAATGATAATACTGCCACTCCAATAATAATGGTAAAGATGACAATGCTCAACATTTCCCCGCTTACCATAGAGGCCAGCGGGTTTTCAGGCAGCAGATCGGTAATGATGCCCGGCATATCATTGATGCCAAACGATAATTCAGCATTTTCTTCGCCTGCCGCCAGTACTGCTTCATGCTCGGCAGCTGCCTGTTCATGCAGGTAGCTGCCCGGTTTAAAAATGGTGGCAAGAAGGGTTCCTATACTCACGGAGATAATGGTGGTAGCCACAAAATAAAGTAAAACACCACCTCCCAGTTTTTTCAGGTTGTCTTTGTCATTACTGGCGATACCAGTAATGATAGAGGCCACGATTAACGGGATCATGATCATTTGCACGAGCTTAAGAAAGAGCATGCCGGGCAGGGCCAGCCAGTTACCTAAAACATCGGCAGTGGCTTTGCTCACCCATCCATTTTGTGGGCTTAAAAGAAGGCCAAAACCCACTCCTAAGAAAAGTGCAATGAGTACCTTTAACCAGAGCTTGCCTGCTACCAGTTTTTGAAGATAGGTATTAAGTGATTTGAGAGATTTTATTTCTGTATCAAACAAGCTCATTATATGATCCTCAAACTTTCATTTGTCTTTTTAATTGATCTCTCGGCACTTTCTTCTATCCCGGTCAATGCCCTGATCGCATCAATGGTCTCCGGGATTACGATGGCCTGGTTGTCCACTACATAGGCGTAATAGAGCTCATTACCTTCTACTTTTAGCATGTCTTGCCACAGTGCTACCTCGTACATATCGCCCCAGGGTCGTCCCATATCCAGGTATCTTTCTTTGATCGTATTATTGGAAACCAACCCATCGTTATAGCTTATCAACGTGATTCGTGTAGATGTCTGAAATGCCTCTATCACTTCCTTTTTATCAGCTTTTCGGGTAAGTCGCACATTCCAGTAATGTAGATGGCTCAGGGTTTGAGGAACTTTCACCGCCATAGTAACTACATCCAGCTCAGGGTCTACACTTTGCGCATCAGGTCCCTGATGGCTGGGGATGTCTTTTTCAGGTACCAGAGTATTCATGATGCCACCGAGATGGCTTTCCCAGGGGTCGGTCGCTCTACGAAGCAAAGTACCACGGGCACTTTCTAACAGTCCGGCTCTTTTCAATGCAGAAAGTGTCCTGACAATTGAAGTGGTGTTACACGAAACTACCCGAGTACTGTCCCGGTTTAGGGCGGAAGCATAATTGTTTTCTGCGCTAAAGGAATGTCCGGTAGTTTCGTGTTTTTCACCTCCTTGAA
>NZ_CAXBOC010000234.1:0-8197 GCF_963976465.1 uncultured Cyclobacterium sp.
TGCCCTGCATCAGCAATTTCCTCACCCATTATGATTTTCATTAAGGTGGACTTGCCTGCTCCATTTATTCCAACAAGAGCGGTTTTTTGTCCTTGGGCTATTCCGAAGGAAATTTCTGAGAACAAGACTCTTTCTCCAAAGGACTTGCTAAGTGTATCAACTGAAAGGTAATTCATGCCACAAAATTACAACGGTATTTCGGATATTCCCGAATTATGGGCTGGGTTTCGTAATTCATTTTGAATTTTAAAAATAAATAGCTCTTCCCTAACTTATAATTTTTTTAATGGAGATAACATAGAAATTATTCTGATGACCAAAATTGACATCAGACATCCGGAAAAAATGGTTGCTAATTAAAGCTTACACTTAAAAAACAAATACGCTAAAAAATCTTGTACAGCAGTTGTGAACAATAACTAGATCTTTGCAAAGGTCAATATGATCTCTACCAAAAAGATTTAAAGCTGAATTTATAAGCTAATTCCCAAATCTTATAATCAACTAAAAAGTAAATATTAATAGTGATATTAACTGATTGTCAGTATATTTCCGAAGGTTTTTATTCTGATAAATCTTGTTACATAGTCGGATACATAACCAATTTTACTGTAAAGCTCGGTACAGGTTTGGTGCAACAATTAAAATTACTATATGAAATAAACCTAGAACAGCTATTAAATGAGCCTATTCATGAAAATCATCCATGTATTTTTATTACTTAGTTTGCTCACTTTTTCCTGTAAGGAGAAAAACGAATCTCTAAATAAACTGGAAAAAACCATAAAAGCCCCTATTGATGTTAATGTCATTAATCAAAATACCATTAAAAGAAATATTCTTGATCAAGTAAGGGGCTTTGAATTTTTACCTTTAAAAGGCATCCCTTCAGATAAACCAATTCTTAAAGTAAACAAGGTTATAGAAAACGATGAAAAGCTCCTACTGCTTGATAAAAAGAGCTCAAATTTGCTTGAATTTACCTTAAATGGGGATTTTATAAAAATAATTGGTGTAAAAGGAGATGGACCAGAAGAATATAAGTCAACTAATGATTTTTCTGTACATAAAAATAGAAATGAAATCATTATCCTCGACTATGAAAGCATGCTTTTCTATGATTTAAATGGAAATTTCAAAAAGAAAGTTTATTTAGGGAGTAACCTATACCCTAACTCATTTTCAATTTTAGACGATAATCATATCGCATTTAATGTAAGCGTAAATGATAATGAAAATTATAAGATATTGATAACTGACATACACGGGAATATCAAAGGAAGAGAAGCAAAATTTCCTGAGTCAGGAAAATATTTAAATTTCGCATTCACTGGGGGGATGAATGGAGACGGATTAGACACCTATTATAATGCGCCTACCTCGTCTTTAGTTTATAAAATAATTCCCCCTGCAGATCTTTCACCACTTTACCAATTAAATTTTGGAGCAAATACTTGGCCTGAGAATAAAAAATATAATCACCAGGAGTTTGATAAAGAAATAATGGATCTCAATGTATCCTATCTAAATCATAGTTATAAGATTACATCAGACTGGTTTATATTTAGTTATACAGATAAAAACAGGATTTTATACGGTTACTATAACATAAATAACCAACAGGTTTATACTTCAAATACCATCAAAAAATCTCAACGTTTAATTCGTTTTTTACTACCCGTTCCCATCGGTGTGGATAGCAATAATAGATTCATAAATTCCATCGAGTTTGAAACGTTTTTATCTTTTAAGAGGAATGATTCTTCCGAGTTTATGAAGGGTTTAAAAAAATTTAATCTGGACTTATACAGTGCATTGGAAAAAATGAACTATGATAACTCCATTATCTTGACTTTTTATCAGCTAAAATGAGATAAAATTAGGCGAAAGCAAATAGGTCAGCCACCGATTATTGTTTGATTTTAACATCCGACTATTTTTAGGCCATTTTATAAATTTCCCTTCAACCAAATTGGGAATAATTATTTACTAGGAAACTCCTAAAGTAAGAACAGACCAAAATTACCAAATGATGAGACAAATTCTCAGGGATGGTCAAACAAAAGGTTATACGGATTACGATGTGAAATTTGGTTTTATTTCAGCATTTCATTGATAGCATGTACCAATGACTTAACCCCTTGCTTAAAGTGAGTCATAGAATCTTCCAAAAATGGTTTGGCTGTACTTGAATTGCTTTGGTACTTTTCCTCAAACTTGGCCTTCTTTTCTTGAAATTCCTTTTCTAGCTTTTCTTTGTTTTTGTGCAGGTCTTTGATTTTTTTCTCAATTTCCTCACTAGCCTCTCCTGTAACCTTGGTTCCTTTTTCGATCAAGGTCTCAATTTTGCTTCCAACTTCCTGAAGCATTTTTTCAATATCATCAAATCCGGTGTTCTTTTTTTCCATTGCTTAACAAAGTTTAACTTTTTTAAAAGTAAGTAAAAAAATGTATAAAACACCCAAAAAAACGCTCCCCATTTTATGTTTACCGATTAGCCCATAAAAAAAGCCCCATAATTTTGGGGCTAATATACTGTTGGTTTAACCTGCCAATAAGATAAAATATTTGTTCAATATTGGCTCGTATGCTTTTGAAAAAGTGCCGTAACACCACTTTCTGAATTCTTCCAGTTCTCCAGGAACCAGCATATTCAGACCCTTTCTCAACTCTTTCTCGAAGAGCTTGCCGTCAAAACTTACTTTTAATAAAATAGTCTTAACATATTCCATCATGGTTCACGATATTTTAATTTAGGTTTAATTAAAAAGATTGATTTAAATACTATTAACGGTTTTCGTCTAGATTTGTTACGTATAAAATATACTTGTTAATTTGCAGTTATTAAATTACGAAAACACAATCGTATTATATGTATTCAACGAAAAACCATTTTCTTTTTGTATGCCTGCTGGGTCTTTTTTCACTAACGGCTCATGCGCAGGATGTCAAAATCGAATTGGGCCAAAATGAAGTTGCTCTCAACGAAACTTTTACAATAAAGGTAATTGTGTCAGGAGACAAAATAAGATCCTATGACCAATTACCTGACATTCAAGGCTTCCAAAAGCAAGGTATTTCCCAAAGCTCATCGATGAATATCGTCAATGGACAAATGAGTAGTACCAACAGTGTTATTCAATATTACAAACCATTAAGAAAAGGGCAGTTTACCGTACCTGCCTTTGATATAGATGTGAATGGGATCTCGGCTTCTTCCTCAGGCACCACCATCACGGTAGTAGATGCCCGCTCCAATGCCCAAAGTAATCGTGCATTGGATCCTTTTGATGATCTTTTTGGGAGAAACAACACAGAACAACCAGAATATGTGGAAGTAGAGGACGATGCTTTTTTCTCACTTTCTGTCAGTAAGGACGAGGTGTATGTAGGGGAAGGATTCAGTGTCAGCTTCGCATTTTATATGTCTGAGAGCAATCAGGCCCCTTTTAACTTTCATGAACCCGGCAAGCAACTTGAACGAATCATCAATGAAATTAAACCTGGAAATGCATGGGAAGAAAACTTTAACATTAGCAGCATCCAGCCTGAACGTGTGGAATTTGGCGGCAAGAAGTGGACCAAATACAAGGTATATGAAGCCAACTTTTACCCTTTCAATGCCGGCACTGTGGATTTTCCCTCTGTAGGATGGGAAATGATAAAATACAAGGTTGCAAAAAACCCTAGTTTTTTTGGTAGCAATAGGTTGCAAGATTTTAAAACATTCTATTCCCAGCCCAAGTCCATACAGGTAAAAGAACTTCCTCCACACCCCCTCAAAAATGAAGTCAGTGTAGGGAATTACAGACTGAGGGAAAACATCAGCGATTTGGAGGTAAAAACCGGAGAAGGTTTTACCTACGATTTTATTATCACAGGCGAAGGCAATATAAGCTCCATTCGCCCTCCCAAAATCAAAAAGGGCCAAAAGCTAAATACTTTTGATCCCAATGAGCAGGTGCAAATCAACAGAGGTCGAGGAAAAGTGACCGGAATGAAGGAATTTAGCTATTTCATGACATTAAATGAAGCAGAGGTAGTACCTTTGAAAGATCATTTTGAATGGATTTATTTTAATCCGGCATTGGCCAAATACGATACCCTTGTTCCTCAAGCTGTGGTACAGGTGACCGGAGAGAGCCGAATCAACCAGGCCATTTCTTCTTCCAGGCTGGGAGGATTATATGACCTAATAGAAGTAGAAGACAATAAGCTTTTAAACCAAGGATATAAGTCTTATTTTTCCAGCCTAATTAATATTTTGCTATTGCTGGCCCTGGGATTATTGGCCTATTTGATTGTAAAGAAAAAGTAATTCATGCGTAATACATTTGGAAATATATTCACAATTACCACCTTCGGAGAATCACATGGTAGAGGACTCGGAGTGATTATAGATGGCTGTCCGGCAGGCGTTAAGATAGATGAGGATTTTATCAGGACGGAATTGCAGCGAAGGAAACCAGGTCAATCTAAAATAACGACCCAAAGAAAAGAAGAGGACAATTTTGAGATCCTTTCCGGAGTATTTGAGGGACAGAGTACAGGCACACCCATTGCCATGGTCATCTACAATACCGACCAGAAAAGTAAAGACTATTCGCATATTGCAGATAAATTCAGGCCTTCCCATGCAGATTATACTTACCACGAGAAATTCGGAGTAAGAGATTACCGAGGAGGAGGAAGAAGTAGCGCCAGAGAAACTGCTGCCAGGGTGGCTGCAGGAGCTGTGGCCAAACTTTTGCTGGCTAGCTACGGTGTATCAATCAATGCTTATGTAAGCCAGGCCGGGGCAGTTAAATTAGAAAAACCCTACCAAGAATTAGATTTTAGTCAAACCGAGTCAAATATAGTAAGGTGTCCTGATACAGACACAGCTGATCAAATGATTGAACTGATCGATCAGGTCAGAAAAGAAAGAGACACCATAGGAGGAGTTGTAAGCTGTGTGGCAAAAGGCGTCCCTGTGGGCTTGGGAGAACCTGTGTTTGATAGGTTACATGCCGTTTTGGGTCATGCCATGCTAAGTATCAATGCAGTGAAAGGTTTTGAGTTTGGAAGCGGTTTCGAAGGAGTTACGATGCCTTTTATACTGAAGGAGATAAGGTAAGAACAAGGACCAACCACTCAGGAGGCATCCAAGGAGGAATCTCCAATGGTGAAGACATTTATTTTAAAGTAGCTTTCAAACCGGTGGCCACCATCATGCAGGACCAGGAGAGTGTCAATGCGCGGGGTGAAACCGCCACTGTTTCAGGCAAAGGGCGTCACGATCCCTGCGTGGTACCACGTGCCGTACCTATAGTTGAAGCCATGTGTGCCTTGGTTTTGGCGGACAACCTTTTATTAAATAGGTCAAGCAAAATTTAATTTGTACAAATCAATGGGTATGAAAAGAAAAATACCACTGCACACCAAAATAATTATCGGGCTGATTTTGGGATTGTTGGTTGGCTTGGGTGTTGTGAAATTTGGAATCTCTCCGGATTTCATTAATGATTATATCAAGCCAATAGGTACCATTTTCATTACAGCACTTAAAATGATTGCCGTACCATTGGTTCTGGCTTCCTTAATTGTGGGGGTATCCAATCTTGGTGACATTACCAAACTCAGCAGAATTGGAGGCAAAACCATACTGACTTATATATTTACCACAGCTTTATCTGTGTCGGTAGGTCTGCTTTTGGTAAACCTATTCAACCCCGGCAAAAGTCTTCCCTCAGAAACCAGAGAGAAGCTAATGGAACTGTATGATGAAACTGCAGGGAGTAAATCCCAGGAAGCTGAGCAGCTCAAAGAACAAAGCCCTTTACAACCACTGGTGGAAATGGTACCTGAAAATGTTTTTCAAGCGGCTGCAGCCAATGAGATGATGTTGCAGGTGGTGTTCTTTGCAATCATTATGGGGATCGCATTGATTCGAATCCCTAAGGCAAAATCTGCTCCTGTAATTGCTTTTTTTGAAGGCATCAATGATGTCATTATCGAAATTGTAGGCTTTATCATGATTTTAGCGCCCTATGGCGTATTTGCTTTGATGGCCTCATTAATAGTAGAGATTACCGGGGACAACCCCGATTCCGCGGTAGAATTACTCTTAGCCTTATTGAAATACAGTGTAGTGGTGATCGGTGGCTTACTATTGATGGTTGTTTTCTTTTACCCCATGATTCTCAAAATCTTCACCAAGGTAAAATACCTGGATTTCTTTAAGGCGCTGCAACCGGCCCAATTACTGGCATTTTCTACCAGCTCCAGTTCTGCTACTTTACCGGTGACCATGAAGCAAGTGGAAGAGGAAATCGGTGTATCCGAAGAAATAAGTAGCTTTGTCTTGCCCCTTGGGGCCACCATCAATATGGATGGCACCAGCTTATATCAAGGCGTAGCTGCGGTATTTATCGCGCAAGCCATGAGTTTTGACCTTAGTCTTAGCCAACAATTGATGATTGTGATGACAGCTACATTGGCCTCCATAGGTACAGCCGGCGTTCCCGGGGCCGGTATCATTATGCTAATCATTGTTCTGGAGTCTATTGGCGTACCTTCGGCAGGAATTGCATTGATTCTCGCACCGGACAGAATTTTGGATATGTTTAGGACCATTGTAAATGTGACAGGGGATGCCATGGTCTGCACAGTGGTGGCATCCACAGAGGGTGAGTTGCCTGATGGGTTGATAAGAAAATCCAATCCACTTACCAATTCTTAAAGCAAAATTTGGGGAATTGTGCGGCATCCGAACCAAGATGTGCCCACTTTCGTTCTAAGACTACAAAGTAAAAAATTAGGAAATAATAAAAAGGATATAATGTTAGAAGCACAAAAAAGACCTGTACACCTGTACATGGAGGCAAACCCAAATCCAAATTCATTAAAATTTGTCGCCAATTTTATGTTGACAGATGATGGGGTAAGTTTTGATTTTCCGGATGAGGAAAGTGCGTCAAATTCTCCCCTAGCTTTGGAATTGTTTAATTTTGCTGCCATTGAAAGGGTATTCATTGCCTCCAACTTTGTAACTGTTACCAAGAAGGGTGACATTCCTTGGGAAGACATTCAGCAACATATTCGAGATCAAATCAAAAATTTTCTTGAAAGTGGCAAACAACCCATCTCCACTCAATTCGATGCTGACCCCCTTTTCGACGAGAATGACAGTGAGGTTGTTAAAAAAATTAAAGGCATACTTGATGAATACATTCGTCCGGCTGTAGAACAAGATGGAGGAGCAATTGTCTTCCATAGTTTTCAAGACGGAGTTGTCAAAGTGCTATTGCAGGGTGCCTGCTCAGGTTGTCCTTCGAGTACCGTTACCTTAAAAGCAGGTATTGAAAACCTATTGACAAGAATGTTACCGGAGGTAAAAAGTGTGGAAGCTGAGGGCGTTTAACCTTAGGTACATCTCTGCTGTTTATACCCTTGATTAGGAGGATGAAGATTGGCAAATGGACAGGTGTATACCTAGGGATAATTGCGCTTTTGTTTAGGTACTTGGCGGCATCATCCCCCTTTCTTACAGAAAAATGGTATACAACCGGCCTTTACCCTTTGGTAAGGGCTCTGCTTGATCACACCCTTCTACTTTTACCTTTTCCTGCGCTTTACCTTTTGTTTATTCTCCTTATCTATTTAGGATATCGCTTTGTTCGGAAGCTTTTCAAGAGGGAAAGCCGAAAGCAAGGCCTTTTCTTGCTTCCCAGGGTTATTTTAAATTTCTTGGGCCTCTTAATTTTTTCCTTTCTGACCCTTTGGGCCTACAATTACTACCGCGTACCGCTTTACCAAAAACTTAAGTTAAGTCCAAGTCCTTTATCTATCGGCTTATTAATTGAAGAAATGGAGACCACGCAACAGTCTCTCCAAAGTTTAAGAGACAAGGTGCAACCCGATTCGAAAAAATGGGCTGATATTCCTGATTTTACTATCCAAAGTGCTTTGATCAGAGATGAAATGAAGTCCATGCTTAGAGAATGGGAGCATGGGGGGAAAGGTTCTCCGGTAGTCAAACAGTTTTACCCCGAGGGCACCTTAAGAAGGCTTGGGATTTTCGGTATTTATTTCCCTTTCACAGGAGAGGCTTACTTGGACCCTAGTCTTCACCCATTAGAAAAAAGTTTTACCATGGCACATGAATTGGCCCACGGATTTGGAATAACAGATGAAGGAGAGGCTAATTTTATGGCTT
>NZ_CAXBOC010000235.1:0-8187 GCF_963976465.1 uncultured Cyclobacterium sp.
AATAGATTTTTATGGAGACATTACCAAAAGAGCAATTGATAAGTAACACCATGAATAAAGGGCGAAGGTTTCCTGCAGAGTGGGAAAAACAAAGGGGAGTCTTATTGTGCTTTCCGCATAATGGAAATGACTGGCCAGGTAAATACCAGGCCATCCAATGGGCATTCATTGAATTCATCAAGAAAATAACCCAATATGAAAGTGTTTTTCTTATCGTTAAGGATGATTCACAGCAGAATAAGGTTGGCGGTATGCTTGCAAAAGCAAACGTAAATCTAGCAAAAGTCATTTTCATTCAGAAAAAAACCAACAGGAGTTGGATGCGAGATGCAGGACCTATTATTGTCGAAACCGCAGAGGGGGGAAAAGAAGCCATTAACTTCAATTTTAATGGGTGGGCAAAATACGCCAATCACTTATTAGACAAACATGTCCCGGAAGCTGTGGCCAATACCTTGGAAATCCCCATGACCGTGGCCAAGTACAAAGGAAATCCTGTTGTATTAGAAGGTGGAGCCATAGATGTCAATGGAAAAGGTAGCCTTCTGACTACCGAGGAATGTTTGCTAGATCCTATTACCCAAGTTAGAAATCCTGGTTTTACAAAATCAGATTATGAAACGGTTTTTGCAGAATACCTTGGAATAACAAATGTGATTTGGTTAGGAAATGGTATACAAGGAGATGACACTCATGGTCATATTGACGACCTGTGTAGATTTGTGAATGCAGATTCCATCGTCACAGTAGTTGAAACTAACAAAAAAGATGCAAACTTTAAACCGCTTCAAGACAATCTTAAAATCCTCCAAAACGCTACATTGGAAAATGGGAAATCGCCTAATATCATAGAGCTTCCAATGCCACAAAAATTGATTTTTGAAAACATACGTATACCTGCCAGCTATGCTAATTTTCTGATCATCAATGGTGCCGTATTGGTACCTACTTTTAATGATGCCAATGATAGGCTTGCCTTAAACACATTGGCAAATTGCTTTCCAGACAAAGAAATAATTGGCATAGGTGCCATTGATCTTATTTGGGGGTTCGGAACCTTACATTGTCTCAGCCAACAGATTTATTAAGCAAGATTAAGCCTTTTATTGAATGAAGGGGATGTGGAATCCAATTAGAAGAAATTAAAAAGTGGCCATTCTACACGAAATATTTAATTGACCTACTACTGTAATACCTTCAAAATAAGCCACTTACTTCTTGTTTTCAATTCACCAAAGCGATACTATCCTAAAATCTTCAAACAGTCTGATTTTCTTAGGAATGCAGCCCTTCCCTTAAATACAGGACAGGCCCTAGAAATCAATTTTAAAACTGAAAAACTATTCGGAAAAAATTTTCTTCCGGTGGTTTATCCCCCATTGCTGCAATTCCAAAATTACTTTTTCCAAAGTTTTGGAGTAATCAGTGGGTTTGTATTCTGTACGAACAGGAAAGCCATTTATAACACTTCTTGTAATCAAATGATTGGCCTCCAAATCCTTCAATTCCTTAGACAGCACCTTAGTGCTTAATTTTGGTATACTGCGCTCTATTTCCCTAAAATGTTTGTTACCTTCCCAAATAGAAATAAGTATCAAAATTTTCCATTTCCCTCCTATAATATCCAGCGTATCCCTTACAGGCAATAAGGCGGACATACACTCCTTATGTTCCATTTTTTTCATCTCCTCTAGTTAATAGGTTACTTAAAGGTAACTGATTACCTATGGGTAACTGATTACAAATTGTAATCAAAAATAGTTAATTTTGTACATTAAATAGCTAAAAAAAGTAATTATGAAAAACAAAATCCTTACAATACTATGTGTCCTATTTGGGCTTATGATGATTAACTCAGGGTTAAACAAATTATTCAACTATATGCCCATGCCTGAAATGTCTGAAGAAATGATGCAAATTATGAGAGCTTTTGCAACCATCAAGTGGATTTTTCCTTTAGTGGCAGTTGTTGAAATAATAGGTGGTTTATTAATAGCTATACCAAGAACAAGAGCATTAGGAGCCATTGTCATATTACCTGTAATGACAGGCATTTTTATCCATCATTTGGTTCTTGATCCGGCCACTTTAGGAATAGCTGTGATCCTTTTAGGTATCAATATTTGGGCGATTTTGGACAATTATAAAAAGTACTTGGTCCTTATCAAACACTAGTAATGCCTTAATATTAAAAAAATGCTAAGGTGATAAAACAGCAGGCATTTCATTGGTAACAAAGCCATAATAGCATAAATTCAGGCATGTTATTATGGCTTTTTATTTAATACCGGTTTATTTTTTATTAATCAAATTTTTATTTCTTCGTGCTAACTACCTAATATTAAACCCGCAAAAGGCCAGGGAAAAACCGAACATAAATAACCGAAACAAGTTATAGAATTATGGCCTTATTGCAATTTACAGAAAAAGGAATTTTTTGCGAAAGAGCAAATGTATACATCGACCCATGGAAGCCGGTCGACTATGCTATCATTACGCATGCGCATGCCGACCACTCACGTTGGGGAAACAAATTTTACCTCAGTCACCATTTATCTAAACCAATTATCCAACACCGTTTAGGATCAGATATTCATATTGAATCAATGGAATACCTGGAAAAAAGAACCATCCATGGGGTTTCCTTTAGTTTCTATCCTGCCGGTCATATTATTGGTTCTGCTCAAGTACGGGTTGAATACAAGGGCGAAGTTTGGGTAGCTTCCGGGGATTATAAATTGGAAGACGACGGGTTTGCAAGCCCTTTTGAACCCATAAAGTGTAATACCTTCATCACTGAATGTACCTTTGGTTTACCGGTATTTCAGTGGCAGAATCAAAAGGAGGTATTCGACGACATTAACAAATGGTGGAAAAAAAACCAAGAAGAAGATAAGGTTACCATTCTTACCGGATATTCTTTAGGGAAAGCTCAGCGCTTAATTCAAGGAATAGATCCTTCTATTGGAAAAATCTTCACCCATGGTGCCATAGAGAAAACCAATGAAATCATTCGGAATATGGGCGTTAAGCTGAACCAAACAACTTATGTAAATTCTGAGATAAATAAATCTGCGTACAGAGGTGCTTTAATAATTGCTCCACCTTCCGCATTAGGAACTTCTTGGCAAAAAAAATTCCAACCTTTCGAAGTTGGCAATGCTTCCGGTTGGATGAAATTGAGAGGGCCAAGAAGAAGACGATCATTGGATAGAGGATTTGTTTTGTCAGATCATGCCGACTGGGATGGGCTAAATGCAGCCATTAAAGCAACAGCCTGTGAAAAAGTGATAGTCACTCATGGATACACCAATATATTTAGCAAGTGGTTAAATGATCAAGGGATAGAAACACAGATTGAGGCAACAGCCTTTGAGGCCGAAGGAATAGAAAACACGGATAAAAATAATGCAGAATGAAAGATTTTGTCCAACTTTTTACCCAGCTTGATCAAACTACCAAAACCTTAAAAAAGGTAGCTGCTTTGGTGGACTATTTTAATAAAGCGAATGATAAAGATAAGCTTTGGACCATCGCCATTCTTAGTCATAGAAGGCCTAAAAGAAGTGTAAGAACTTCCTTACTAAGAGCTTGGGCTGCCTCAGCTGCAAATGTACCACTGTGGTTGTTTGAGGAGTCTTACCATATCGTGGGTGATTTGGCAGAGACCATGGCTTTGATGCATCCTAATCTTGAAAGCAAACATGACAAAAGCCTTAGTGAATGGATTGCATTTATTATCGATTTAAAAAATCTCGAAGACGAGCATCCCACCGAATCGGAAGATATGTTGGCTACAAAAAAAGAAAAAGTGCTCTGGGCATGGAATCAACTTGATGAAACCGAGCGTTTTATCTTCAACAAGCTAATGACCGGAAGTTGGCGGGTGGGGGTTTCTCAAAAACTGATGACAAGGGCATTGTCCCGGCACAGTGGCATTGATGAAAATACTCTATCCCATAGATTGATGGGCAACTGGAGAGCAGAAACAAGTAGCTATCATCAATTAATCATTGCAACTGATCCTGCAGATAAAATATCTCAACCTTACCCTTTTTATCTGGCTTATGGCTTAGAGACCAATATAGAAGAATTGGGAAAGCCCAATGAATGGCTGGCCGAAAGAAAATGGGATGGAATTAGAGGACAATTGATAATCCGAGAAAACCAGCTTTTTTTATGGTCAAGAGGAGAAGAATTAATAACGGACAAATTTCCTGAATTTGAAATACTTACCGAAGCCCTTCCTCAAGGAACTGTCATTGATGGAGAAATTATTGCTTATCAAAGCGATCAACCACTAGGGTTCAATGTATTGCAAAGTCGAATAGGTCGTAAAAATGTAAGCAAAAGCATCTTGGATAAGGCTCCGGTAATAATGATTGCTTACGATTTATTAGAACTGAATGGGGAGGATATTAGGGAATCTTCTTTGCAATATAGGCGACAAGAATTGGAAAAACTAGTGAAAAACGTAGCCTCCAAAAAATTGCTTATTTCCGAATTGGTGGAGTTTAATGAGTGGGAAGATTTAACCAATGAAAGGGCCGATTCACGGAAATATCATGCAGAAGGCTTGATGCTTAAAAATAAATCCGGCACTTATAAAGTAGGTAGGAAAAAAGGGGATTGGTGGAAATGGAAAATTGATCCATTAACCATAGATGCTGTCCTTTTATATGCCATGAGAGGACATGGAAGAAGGGCCAACTTATATACCGATTACACTTTTGCAGTGTGGAAAGGCATGGAACTAGTACCATTTGCCAAAGCCTATTCCGGCCTAACTGACAAAGAAATTAATGAGGTAGATGCATTTGTAAAACGAAATACCATTGATCGTTTTGGGCCGGTAAGAAGTGTTAAACCGGATTTGGTTTTTGAAATTGCATTTGAGGGAATAGCCAGGTCATCCCGTCATAAATCAGGTGTAGCCTTGCGATTTCCAAGAATGTTTAGATGGAGAAAAGACAAACCTGCAAATGAGGCCAATACCTTAGAAGATTTAGAAAATTTATTGAATTTGTATGGCTGAAACCATATCAAACAAATAAATTAAAAAATATCTTTCCTAGCTCTATTTTTTAGAAAATAAATTCAAAAAAGCGTAATAATAGCAAACTACAAATACAAGAAGTAATATCCGGTGTTTGCACACTTAAGCAACTATTTTTATCTTGATCAAGGCTTTTCGTTAAATAACCAATTATTTTGATACCGAATACTTATAAAAAATGATTGAATCAATACATTAGATTAAAATTCTCTACAATATTTAATGAAATTATCCCTTTCCTAATTTTAGCGCAATTTATGGACCTTAATTCAATAAAAACCGCTCCTATTAATAGCAAGCTTTGCGCAAAACAAAGCCATAGACCCTATGCAGTCTGTTGGATAAAAGAGGGTATTACAGGCATTGAGATTGGCAACCATCTATACGAAAATGTCTCTAATTCTATTTTCTTTTTAAACCCTATTCACCAGTGGGAAATAATTAGAAATAATAATGAATCTACGGGTTTTATCATGTATTTAAGCAAAGAAGTTTTGGATACACCTGTATTAAAAAGCTTACACATCAATAAGGTCAGACTTTTTCATCAGGATGAAATCCCGCTGTTTAAATTAAGTCCGGGAATAGAAAAGAGAATACAGGCAATTCTTGAAATGATTGATGAACTTTCTGGTTCTCAACTTAACCACAAAGAAGAGGCTATTTTGTCTTTACTGAATACATTCTTCGTTTACTGTGATGGGCAGTGTAATATCAAATCTGTGGTTTCAAATAATAATGCCAAAACCAAGATAGTTTATAACTTCAAAAGACTTGTAGACAAGGAAGTTTGCGAATACCATAAAGTAAGTCATTATGCCAGCATTCTAAATATCTCATCAAAATATTTGAATGAATGTGTTCAAGAAATTCTTTCCACAAGTGCAAAAAGTATTATTGTAGAACAATTACTGATGAGGTCACGACATGAATTAAAATTTTCCAACAAAACCTTAAAGGAAATCAGTTTTGGTTTGGGTTTCTCCTCACCTGATTATTTCAGTTTTTTTTTAAATCTCATACAGGAATTAACCCTTCCATCCTAAGAAAGGGGTAATTGTTCTTATTATCTAAGGTTTTACCGTACTTTTCACATTGTAAAACATCCATTGCTGCCATAATTTGCATAAAAACTTAAATCATGGACAGGAAAAAATTTATCAAGACTTCAGGCCTAGGATTAGCATTTGTCCTAAAACCGGAAATTTCGCCTTTTCAATCGAATGGCTCAGAAAAAAGCTCCAATGAAAAATCTAAAGTAATTAAAGCTTCAGAAGGGAGCGTTTTAAATGTAATTGGTGATATTCAAACCCACAAATTAGTAGGTATTGAAACCGGCAATCAAATTGTTGAATGGGTAGACAATGTTGAACCCGGCGTAGGAATACCGCCTCATGTTCACAGTAAAGAAGATGAAATATTCCGGATAATTGAGGGTGAAATCGAAATAATGGTGGGGGGTAAAACCTCAGTTTTGAAAGCAGGAGATATAGCGTATGCTCCCAAAAACATCCCGCACTCATGGAAAGTAGTTGGAACAAATAAAGCCAAAATGATCACTTCTGCCTTCCCAGCGGGAATTGAACATATGTTTCAGCAATTAACAGATTTACCGGAAGGACCACCGGATTTTAATAAAGTGGCTGAAATTTGTCAAAAACACGGGGTTAGTTTCGTTTAGGAAAAATTCTTTAAAAGTAAAATTTTGAGCGATATTGAAACCCGGAATATTCAATTCCGGGTACAATTCCTTTTAATAAAACGCTTCAAGAAAAACACCCATACAGGTTACTTTATGCCCTATTACCATGTCCAGGTCAAAGCGGACATTTGATCCAGCCTGTAATTCCCCACGGAAAGGTGACAATAAAGGCAGAATAAAGGCAATGCCGTAATAATACCTACCAACCTATTTCTTGCAAAGATAAATCCAGAATCGTATTTTAGATAACATGAAAAAATAAACAATTAGAATCCCTTCTGATTGACATTTAAAATTTACACCAAAAATATCTTCACAATAAAAAACTCATAAATAGATACAAAAGGTAAATCCATATAAAACTTAAAATCACCCTGTATAAACAGAAGCAAAAGTATAGCATAACATTAAGAAATTGGTTTTTCAAATAACGACAATAATTCAAGAAGGACTATTACGATTTTCAGGACCATAATTTATAGCTACTGTTAACCAAATCTTTAACATTTTAAAAAAGCTGGATTTGAAAATCTTTCCTAATTTGCAAGACCAGCATTTTGACCTATATTCACTATTGCAAATAAATACCCACCATCGAATCAGCCAAATTTATAACGCCCAATGAAAACCCTAAGCTTAGCCTTTCCTTTTGTAATTATCCTTCTTTGCTCATGTCAACCAAATAAAAATGAAGAAGAAAATACCGTTTATTCCGGAAACCCAGTTTTCTCGGGTTGGTATGCAGATCCCGAAGGAATAATTTTTGATGAAGAATATTGGATTTACCCAACTTTTTCAGATGATTATGAAGATGTGGAGAAAACATCGGAATTGACTGAGCAGCAACTGGAACTTCAAAAAAACACGATCAATCCACAATACCTTAAACAAACCTTTCTTGATGCTTTTTCTTCAAAAGACCTGATCAATTGGGAAAAACATTCACGGGTTCTGGACATCAAAGATGTATCATGGGCAGCCTATTCCATTTGGGCTCCTTCGATCATTAAGGCCAATGAGCAGTATTACTTGTTTTTTGGTGCCAACGATATTCAGAGCAACGATGAAATGGGCGGAATTGGTGTTGCTGTAGCCGACAATCCGGCAGGCCCATTTATTGATGCCATTGGTAAACCCCTGATAAACTCTTTCCATAATGGTGCCCAGCCCATAGACCAATTTGTGTTTAAGGATGACGATGGCCAATATTACATGTACTATGGTGGTTGGAAACATTGTAATATTGTCAAACTAAGTGATGATTTATTAAGTCTAGTGCCTTTTGATGATGGAGAAACATTTAAAGAATTGACCCCTGATCAATATGTTGAAGGACCTTTTGTATTTAAAAGAAAAGGTAAGTATTACTTTATGTGGTCAGAAGGAAATTGGACAGGGCCTGATTACAGCGTTGCCTATGCTATAGGAG
>NZ_CAXBOC010000236.1:0-8167 GCF_963976465.1 uncultured Cyclobacterium sp.
TTCTTTTTAACACCTTGGCAAAATACGCATTGCTTCCCTTTTGTTTGAATTTACCGAGACTAAAGCTCATGGCATTGCCCACAACAAACAAAAATGAAGGAAAAACCAAATCTGTAAGTGTCAATCCATGCCAATCAGCGTGGGTTAAAGGACCAAAACTGGTACTGCCATCTCCGGGTGTATTTACAATCACCATCAAGGCCAAGGTCAGTCCTCGTAAAACATCCAAAGATTGATACCTGGTGGAGGGCCTAATGGAGTCCAATGTATTTGTCATAGTATTGTTGATATTTTTAGTTGTGTGTATCTTCCAAAAAAGACTATACGATCTGATTCAAAGCCTCCTTTATCTACTATTGGCTGGTAGAAATAACCAGTTATCAAGTTTCTAGTTATGAATGCATTTTCACTAGCCCTCGGAAAAATTGGATCAAACCCAAGCATCAATTAAGTACCTGGCTTTGCCTATTTCGGCCAACCTTAAATCCAGGCTAAGTTTATTATGGGTTTACTATGCAAATTAAATGATAGGCTACAAAATATAGGATAAAGTACTTAATGCCGTAGCCTTTATCTTGAAAACAACTGTTTTCGGCCCTTAATTTCTATCAAGCATATCAAAAAAGCAAAAGTAAAGACACTTATTATAATACAGGTCAAGTTTATAAAGGAAGAAAAACTAAGCCAATGGATCCTCATTTCGTCTTTTCTAGAAGCAGTTTAAAAGACCTGGGGAAAACATACCTCAGCTGATAAAAATTATTACCTGATCCAATAACAGAATCTTGACATAGATTTATTTCAGTCCATTAAGGTCCCTGAAGGTAAAAAAGCCATTCAGTCCCTTTGCTCAGGATCCGAAATGGCTTATTCAAATTTCATTTTTATGAGATCTACTTCTAATAATCATCCAAGTTAGGATCTCTGACCATGGTTTACACTTTACTAATCCATTTACTTCTTATTTTCTGGAAAAGTCGTCTTGCACACGCACAATATCTTCCTCATCTGAAGGGTTTTCTGGATCAGTATGCATCCATATTTCAGCCACTACTCCCCAGTTGTTTAAGCCTACTAACCTGTGTCTTTCACCTTGCTTCAGGCGTTGCACTTCACCTATAACCATCTCTTCTAACGCTCCTTCGGTATCGTTTTCGCTTGTTATCAATCCACCTTCACCCTCTACCAACTTCCATATCTCTGCCCTTCTGTGGTGGTATTGCCAAGATAATCTTTTCCCGGGTCCAACGAGTAATATTTTAGGGCTTAATTTATTTTTCAATTGCTCAGGTGACAAGCTTACTTCAGGAAAAAACTTTTCCTTGAACTTGCTGATTTGATCTTCATCGATGACAAAAAAACCACCCCATGGTCTGGTTTCATCTTGGTTTATAATCTGAAACCCGTCGGCTGCTAACCAACCTTCAACTGTTTTAAAAATAGCTGCTTTAGATAAATCTTTCTCTATTGTCATTCTATTCTATAATTAAACAAAGTATTAAAAATTGCTCTTCTAAATTACGCTCAAAAGATAATGATTTTTTATTGTTTTTTCTCAAACAAACTTGCGGCCCCTATCATGGCTGCTTTTTCTCCCAATTTGCTAATGAAAATTTCCGGATAGGCATTATTGGCATTCAAAACCCGTTTCACTACTGGCAAAAACAAATCTCCGGCTTTGACCATATTCCCTCCGATAACAACTTTATCAATTGCTTTTCCTTCCATTTGCAAAAGCATTAGTTCTGCCAAATTTTGGCCAAACTCTTTGAGAACATCTAGTGTGGAAGGTCTCATCTCCGGCATGGCCAGCAGGGCTTTCAGGCCATCCACTTTAATACCGAATGCTTTCTTTGCCCACCTTACAAAAAACGAAGTACTAATTAAATCCTCTGCAATACCCCCTTTAAAAGGAACTGACCAAAATGCACCGTCTTCAGCTTTATCACCAAATTTATAGGAACCTCCAAGTCCGGTACCTAAAGTGATTCCCATTAGTTTTTCCTGTTGGGGCCAGCCTGCTACAAAAGCCTCTCCTTGTAAGAAAGCTGCAGCATCGTTAATAAAGTCGATATTTTTTAGGGGAAGGTTTAGTCTATAAGAAAGGGCTTCTTTTAGATTGACCTGATAAAGAGCCCTGTATTTCCCCTGATCTAAAATCAAGGATATACCTTGATCATAATCGAATGGGGCCGGCATGGCAATGCCTAAGTAAGCCTCCTTTTTGATTTTCAAAGAGGATATACAGTCCGTCCAAGCATTTAAGATTTCTTCCATAGTACCTAAAGAATCCACAGGATTTCTAGCAATCTTCTCATCCAAGATACTGGAACTTTCATTATCCAAAAGCCCTGCACTAATATGCGATCCTCCAATGTCTACACCAACAATCTGTTTCATTTTAATGTTTTTCTTTTCACCTAAGCACTTCTTTGAATCCTTCTTTATCATGGTAAGCAGCAAATTCAAAGTCAGCTGCAGCCCGGTCTTTTAAGAATTCGTTTCGGCTAATGGCTTTTTTAAGGTTTTCATAAAGCTTGGTTTCCTCTCCATTTCTTGCAGCAATTATTGCTAGGCCATAAAAAGGAAAGCCATTGCTCATATTTTGTATGGCACTATTTTCAAATTGTATCGTAGCATTGTAATAATCTCCCGACAAAACATTCGCTAGTCCCTGATTAAAAAGATTGACCGGGCTTTTTTCGGCATCGTTCAAATGGATTACAGCCAATCTATAATCTCCATTGAATATTGAAACGGCACCCAAAGCAGCTTGGTGGACTTTTTTGATTTCATCAAACTCAGTAAGGGTATAAGCTCTATAAAAACTATTGTAGGCACTAAATCTGTCTTCCCATAACCAAAACACAATTCCTAGATTATAAACCGCAAAAGAATTCTCAAAAATAGCATTGGACCGGTTGAATGCAAAAAGCGCATTTTCCAGCAACTGGTTTTTATCCTTGGTATTGCTGGTTCTATTTGCCTTATTGGCAAAGACTACCCCTAGATTATTAAAGGAAAAGGCACTTGGATAAACTTCTACCATGGCCCTTAGAATCTCTTCTTTCTCATTCCATCCCGGCTCCATTTCCAGTGCCCGAATATAATCATTTTCAGACAAGGTATCTGCAGGAACCCTCCCCTTGCGAATGCTTCTACTCAAAATTGACAGCTCAAGATCAGCAATGCTTTCAACGTTACGGGGAGCCATAATTGCCTTTTGGACGAAGGGATTCAAGACCTCCCGTTGAACTTTATTAAAAGAGGGCAAGGCTTGTAATTTCTTTAATTTATAGGTCCAGTCTCCCGGGCCTTCCAATACCTTTAGAAAAGGTAACTTGGCGGTAAATGGTATTCCACTGTAAGAGGAAAAAGCATCTCTTAAATCTTTCAAACTGTTTTCAAAAAGCATGCCTACGGTCTCTTTTTGATAGGGCTCTACCCATAAGCCCAATACAGGATACTTTTCTTGACCGCGGTACTGTCCTATTTGGGATAGCGCGGCAGTGGTAATAATACCTGTTGAAACAAGGACTTCTTGGGTTTCATACTGGCTGGCCCCTTGATTATTTGAAACCTCTCCTTTGGCATACAAGTTGCCGCTTTCCATTCCTTTGACGAAAGGCATGCTAAAGCTTTCGGTCAGTTTCACACTTGAATAAACATCAAGTGTATCCCCTTTTACCTTTAACTTTTTTTCAAAAAAATACGTTTCTTTATCATACTTGAAATATGGAGATAAAGCATAGGTTTCATTGCTTAAAAGCATGGCATTTGGAAGGACAACAGTTAAATCAAACCTTACTGAATCACCCAAACGCTCTAATTTATGTGGGTCTAAATAAATTTTTTGGTTATCTGCTTGTACAACATTACAAGAATAACTTGCAATTGTCATACAAAGGATAAAAAAGGCAATGTATTTTTTTACCATATTCATAGGTTAACCAATTTATTATCAATAAGTTGCTTTAATTATAATTCTTAGAACTCTAAAATGGTCATTAACATGGAAAATATAAAACTATTCTTCCAAGAACGAGCCTTCGGGGTTTGCTCAAAATTAGGAGAAAAACTTCATTTCCCTATCGACAGCATTCGATTGTTTTTTATCTACAGTTCTTTTATTACCCTAGGATCCCCAATCATTCTGTATGTAACGCTTGGGATGCTAATGAAAATAAGAACTTATTTAAGGAGAATGAATAACCCGGCTTTATTTGATTAATTCAGATCGGAGTATTTTTTCTTTCCTTTCAGATAATAAGACCATATGATGGAGTAAACCGCAAGAGGCTTTGCTGATTTATGATGCTTTACCTTTTTATATTGACCACTCTTCAATGCATCACTTTTTGTAAGGAAGTCCCAATAGGCTCTTACTATGGCCCAACTATGGGATACTCCCCTAGTAAACAGCAAATGCATTAAAGCCCCGACATCCAGAATCATTCGCAAAAGGAAAACTTTTAGAAAACCATCCAGCTCCAAATTACCTTTGAGCATATAAAGGCTATTTCTAAAATTAAGGTAAGTTTTCAAGGGGTTTACCTGAGACAAAGTACCTCCACCGAGGTGATACACCTTGGTTGCTCCACAATGATGGATTTTATACCCTTCATTTCTCATCCTCCAACACAAATCTATTTCCTCCATATGAGAAAAATAAAACGGATTAAAACCTCCAAAATCATGGAAAATTGATGATTTAACACAAAAACAAGCCCCTGAGGCCCAGTCTAATTCGATTGAATCATTGTATTGCCCTTTATCCTCTTCCAGCAAATGAAGGATTCTTCCCCGACAAAATGGATAGCCTAGTTGATCTAAAAAGCCACCTGCAGCACCTGCATAGTCAAAGTAACCTTTTTTGACCAGAGAAAGCACTTTGGGTTGACAGGCTGCCACTTTCGGATTCTGTAATAGATAACCCACAAGCGTTTGATCCCATCCGCCTGTAACTTCCACATCTGAGTTGAGGAGTAAATAATAAGAATAAGTATCTTTTAAATGCGCTAAACCCAGGTTATACCCTTTGCTGTATCCGTGGTTTTCACTAAGTAAAATTAACCTGATTTCAGGAAATTCTTTTTGAAGATAAGAAATGGAGGCATCATTGCTTCCATTATCTACGACAATAATATCATAAATACTATTGCTTTTTACCTGAGGTAAATACTTCCGCAGCATGGCTTCTCCATTGTAATTTAAAATAACAATAGCAGCCTCCTTCATTACATCATGCTTCCAAAATCCATGCCCGGAATATTAGGCATCATACCTGCAGTTGCAGCACTCATTTTTTCTTTGATTTTTACATCTATATTTTCCAGTGCCTTATTGGTAGCCCCAACAATAAGGTCTTTCATCATATCTTTGTCTTTTTCATTGACCAAAGTAGAATCAATTTCAATGTCCAACACTCTCCTTTCACCATTTACAATCACTTTAACCATGCCGGCTCCCACTTCACCTTCAGCCTGCAAATGTACCAATTCAGCTTGGGTGGTCTTGATTTTGGCTTGAGCCTCCTTCACCTTATTCATTATATTCATCATGTCAAACATATGCTTCCCTTTTTATTTCTATATTAATTAATTCCCTTTTTTATAATAACTTAAATCTCCTTATTAATGACAAACCTTTCTCTATCAAAATGATGGAAAGGATTTCTTTTTATTGTAAGCAGTCTATTGAGCGTTCTTAATTTTTTTAACAATTTCATTGAGACTTAGGCTTTCTTGCTCACCACTCGCCATGTCTTTTAAGCTGATGGTATTATTCTCCAATTCATCAGATCCCAATACTCCAACATAGGGAATCCCCTTTTTCCCTGCATAGTTAAACTGCTTTTTAATTTTCACCAAATCAGGATAAATTTCAGCAGCAATCCCTTCTTTTCTCAAAGCCGTCAGGATGCCTAAACAGGCCTCTTTTTCTTTCTCACCAAAATAGGCTAACATTATTTGTGTTCGCTCCACTTCATCATCAGGAAAAAGATCCAACTCTTCGAGCACATCATATAGCCTGTCCACTCCAAAGGAGAAACCTACACCTGAGACACCTTTCAGGCCGAAAACTCTGGTAAGATCATCATATCTACCTCCCCCACTTACGGATCCAATGCTAACTCCATTGACCTTCACTTCAAATATCGCTCCGGTATAATAAGACAGTCCTCTGGCTAATACAGGATCAAAAACCACATGGTTTTGGTTTTCTCCCATTTTAGCTAAATAAGAAAACACCTCTTCAAGCTCATTTATCCCTTTTAAACCTATCTCACTTTCTGCAAGATACTTTTTCAAAAACAGCAACCAACCAGCATTGTTATACTCATTTTGTGATAAGATCGGTGATAATTTTTTAATGGCATCTTCAGAAAAGTCTCGCTCTATCAATTCCACTTTCACCTTTTCCCAGCCTATTTTATCCAATTTATCAATGGCCACGCATAAGTCAGCCTCTTTTCCAGAGGCACCAATCACCTCAGCAATCCCGGTAAGAATCTTTCTATTGTTGATCTTGATGTCATAATCTGTAAGCTTAAAATCTGAAAAAACCCTTTTGATCATGCAAAGGATTTCTGTTTCACATATAAGGCTATCTGTACCCACCACATCCGCATCACATTGGTAGAATTCCCTATACCGTCCTTTTTGAGGCCTGTCAGCTCTCCATACCGGCTGCATTTGAAAACGCTTAAAGGGATAAGTTATTTCATTTTGGTTCATAACCACATACCTTGCAAAGGGTACGGTAAGGTCATATCGCAAACCTTTCTCTGAAATCTTTGGCAACACCTTGCTTTCCCCAGAATTAAAGGTCTCTGTATCTATCTTTTTTAAAAAAGCTCCACTGTTAAGTACTTTAAACAAAAGTTGGTCCCCTTCATCCCCGTACTTGCCTGTCAAGGTACTTAGGTTTTCCATGGTTGGTGTTTCCAACTGCTGGTACCCAAATAATTTGAATGTAGCTTGTATGGTATTAAATATATAGTTTCTTCGGGCCATTTCATTGGGGCCAAAATCGCGCATACCTTTAGGTATTCCTGGTTTTTGTTTGCTCATCCTCTGGAATTTTGGCCAAAGTTAAAAAATTAAAAAGTATATTGGAGGATATTATCAGGGCAATTTGAGGGGAAAACCCAACTTCTTTAATTAATTTCTGTATTTAATTAATATTTTACTTACCTTTGCCCTTCATTTCAAGCGAGAACAAAAAACAAACAATACAATGGCTGTTACTACTTTAAAAAGAAAATTAAGAAGAAAAAGACAGGCACAGAATGCAAGGGTACAAAAAATCAAATTATTGAGTGCTCAGCCTGTCCTCAAAAATGTAGATGTAGAAGAAATTAAGAAAGAATTTTCTTCAAGCAAATAAAGAGATAAAGAAGCCCGAAAAACATCGGGTTTTTTTATATCCTTCCTCTTTTTCCAAATTCAATTACCTTAAGATTTTTGACAGTTTGATCCAATTCAAAAGTCAACATGGTTTTGATTTGATGAAATCCGTGATTGCCTATAGCTCCTGGATTCATATACAACACACCCAATTCTTGGTCTTGCACCACCTTACATATATGTGAATGTCCACATACAAACAAATGGGGTTGGTATTTTTTTATTTTAGCTTTCACGCCTTTGGCATATCTAGGTGGTTTCCCACCGATATGTATCATAAATACTTTCACTCCCCCACTTATAAAAAACATTTCTTCTGGTAGTTCTCTCTGAAGGTTTGGGTCATCTATATTCCCAAAAACAGCCCTTAAAAGTGGCTTTCCAGGCAATTTTTCCAAGACCTCAGGATCTCCAACATCCCCTGCATGCCAAATTTCGTCTACTTTTTCCAAAGATTTGATAGCATTTTCAGGAAGGCTACTGTGCGTATCACTAATCAAAGCTATTTTCACCATAGCATATAAATTTTTATCTTCATTAAAAGAGCAAAGCAAAGACAATTAAAATTGGAAAACAAACCTCAATTTTCAAATCGTGGAAAGAAAAATTAAAATTCCAAAAAAATAAAAAAACAGCACTTTTTATTTTTTGTTTCCCGCTCTCCTACCTATCAATTAATGTGTTAGCTACTTATGAATTTACCAAAGTTTGTGGGCCGATAATTTTAATTATAAGAAAACATCCTTTAAAAGATGCCA
>NZ_CAXBOC010000237.1:0-8163 GCF_963976465.1 uncultured Cyclobacterium sp.
AGTTTCCCCAGTCCCAATTTTATCACAGATAAAGAAAATAAATCTATCCGCATCAGTGCAACAATTATTGAGAACTTGAAAAAGTCTGCACTTTTTATGCGTACATTAAAACAAATAGACCAACGGGTAAAATACCATAAGCCGGATGGCATCATAAATTTTTATGACATTTTGGGAGGCTTATACAACTTGCTTTATAAACCTAAGGCAAAATTCATTGCCATAGGACATCAGTACCTTACCTTTCATCCTGATTTCATCTTTGCCAAACAGGGAAAAATCAACAGTCATTTATTTAAGCTAAACACCCTGCTTACTTGTTACGGTGCCCAAATGAAAATTGCTTTGTCCCTTTGGCAACCCTCACCGGAAACGCCAGGTAGAGGACTAAAAGTTTGGCCCCCACTAATTAAAGAAAGCATAAAAAAATCAGCAATTGCACAAGAAGATTTTTACCTGGCCTATGTGGTTAACCCGGGCTATGCTCAAGAAATCATAGAATCTGCCAAGAAAAACCCGGAGGCAAAAATTGAAGCTTTTTGGGACAATACTGCCTTTGAGAACCCTTATCAGGCATTGCCAAACCTAACTTTTCACCTGATAAATGAACAACTATTCTTAGAAAAAATGGCTACTTGCAAAGGTTTTCTTACCACAGCAGGTTTCGAATCCATAGGTGAGGCCATGTTTCTGGGCAAACCAATCCTTATGGTTCCGGTAAAGGGACAGTATGAACAGCGTTGCAATGCGCTGGACGCAGAAATGGCCGGTGCCGGCAAAGCCTCGGATACATTTGATCTATCCGTTTTGGAAGATTATATGCAAAAACCAGCCAAAAACTTTCAGAAGGGCTATACTTTTAAAAACTGGCAAAGTACTTTGGACAACCATATCACGGAAATGGTGGCAGAACTATCGAGTCAAAGAAGCCTTAAAGTTTAAGCCTGAGGCCCTGATCTTCTCTAGTCCTCCGCAATAATGGACCATGGCCTTTTGAGGTCAGCCTATATCGAATGAACCTCTTTTTCCCATTACACCAAGTTAAAACCATACATATAAAGGTTTATTTAAGGCTTTATAAAGAGAGGTTGGTGATTCAATCCATAATAATATTGAAACAAATTGAAAAAAAATCAAATTGAAGCATGAATTTTTAGCATAAAGAAATCTAAATAGCTTAAATTCGCTCTTTATTAATTCGGCGAGAACTACCCATGAATATAGAGCTAAAGCGATTGAAGGAAGACCGGGAAAATACCCGGCACTGGAAGAAATGGGGCCCTTACCTTACGGAAAGGCAATGGGGTACCGTTCGAGAAGATTATAGTCCAGATGGATCTGCCTGGGAGAATGTAACCCACGATGATGCCAGAAGTAAAGCATACCGTTGGGGAGAAGAAGGTATTGGCGGTATCAGCGACAACAAACAAAAATTATGTGTTTCTTGGGCATTCTGGAACGGTCAGGATGAAATGATTAAAGAAAGGCTGTTTGGTCTCACAGGAAATCAAGGAAATCACGGTGAGGATGTTAAGGAATTGTATTATTACCTGGATTCCTCTCCCACGCATAGTTATATGAAAATGCTCTATAAATACCCACAGAGCAAATTCCCCTACCAGCAAATACTGGATGAAAATCTAAGAAGAGGAAAAACTGATAGAGAATACGAGATATTAGATACAGGTATATTTGATAACAACGCTTATTTTGATATTTACCTAGAATATGCGAAGGAAGACATAGAGGATATTGTCTGCAAAGCCACCATCCATAACCGAGGTTCGGAAGAAGCCGATATATGGGTAATGCCTACCATTTGGTTTAGAAAAACATGGTTTACAGGAGATGAGCCTTTTATGCCCACCCTCAGAAAAAGTGGCAAAAATAGAATTAAAGCCTACTCTCCAAAATCAGGGAATTATAGCTTTATTTTTCAAGGGGAGCCTGAACTTAAGTTTTGTGACAATGAAACCAACCGGGAAAGGCTATACCATATTGGCAATCAAAAAAAATACCTTAAAGATGCCATTAATGACTATGTGCTTCATGGGGATAGTACTCACCTAAACCCTAAAAACACCGGCACCAAGTCAGCTGCCATTTATAAACTGACCATCCCTGCCGGAGGAAAGTCCGAAGTACTCTTCAGGATGCAAAAGTTGCAAACTGAAAACCCTATTGAAAATGCCGAAAGGATTCTTCAAAACCGCATAGAAGACACCAACAATTTCTATGAAAATATCCAAGAAAGGGTTAAAGACGACGAAATGAAAATGATCCAAAGGCAAGCCTATGCAGGTATGCTATGGACCAAACAATTTTATTACTACAATGTAGAACGTTGGCTGGAAGGTGACCCGGGAAGGTATCAACCCCCACAAGAGAGAAAATCCGGGAGAAATAGCAATTGGCGCCACTTACAGAATTATGACATTATTTCAATGCCAGACAAATGGGAATATCCATGGTATGCGGCATGGGATCTGGCATTTCATACCATCCCCCTTGCCCGTTTAGACCCGGACTTTGCCAAGGATCAGTTGCTTGTCTTGCTAAATGATTGGTACATGCACCCCAATGGTCAAATGCCTGCCTATGAATGGAATTTTAACGATGTCAACCCTCCTGTCCATGCCTGGGCTGTCCAGCGTGTCTATCAAATTGATAGAAAAAATAACGAAAACAAAGTAGGAGACCAGGAATTTCTGGAAAGAGCCTTTCATAAACTCCTTCTTAACTTCACATGGTGGGTCAATCAAAAAGATGAAGAAGGCAAGAATATTTTTGAAGGTGGCTTTTTGGGGCTTGACAATATCAGTGTTTTTGATAGAAGCCATGTAGACAAGTTTTTTGGTAAACTTGAACAAGCAGATGCCACCTCTTGGATGGCCATGTTTAGCCTCAATATGCTTAGGATCTCCTTGGATCTATGTGAATTTAATAAAGTTTATCAGCACACAGCCATTAAATTTCTGGAACACTTCCTGAATATAGCAGGTGCCATGAGCAATATTTCTAAGGAAAATATTAGCCTTTGGGATGATGAAGACAACTTCTTTTATGATGTCCTGCACCTTTCCGGAGAAGAACCTAAGCTCATGAAAGTAAAATCCATTGTGGGCATCATTCCAATGTTTGCTGTAGAACCTATTCGGGAAGAATTGTTTGATGACCTGCCTGAATTTAAAAAGCGATTGAATTTTTTCTTTAAGGAAAAACCTAAATTGGCTGCTTTGGTATCCAACTGGATTCATCCAGGGCGAGACAAAAGGCGACTCTTTTCATTGCTGCGAGGACATCGAATGAAAAGCATTCTTAACAAAATGCTTGATGAAAAAGAGTTTTTATCAGAATATGGCATTCGCTCCCTGTCCAAGTATCATCTGGAACACCCCTACTCTATACAAATCAATGGCAATCGATTTTCCATCAGGTATGCTCCAGGAGAATCAGAAACCTCTATGTTTGGTGGAAATAGTAATTGGCGAGGCCCCATTTGGTTTCCTATCAATTACCTGATCATTGAGTCACTGAAAAAGTTTGATTACTATTACGGCGGCACATTCTCCATAGAATATCCAACGGGTTCAGGGAAATACATTACCCTGGATTTGATCGCAAAAGAATTGTCTCTCAGATTGATCAACATCTTTATGAAAGACAAGGATGGGAATCGACCCATCTATGCAGAAAATGAGAAAATGCAGAAAGACCCTCATTTCCAAGATTTGATTCTTTTCTACGAGTATTTTCACGGGGACAATGGACGTGGACTGGGCGCCTCCCACCAAACCGGCTGGACAGGCTTGGGTGCCGAATTGATTTATAAATACCATAAAGAACAGGAATTTTACCCCAATGCTGCTACCGAATTTAGCTCCTAATAGATTAGAAGCCGGCTGTGATGAGGTAGGCAGGGGTTGCCTTTGTGGTCCTGTGACTGCCGCTGCAGTCATTCTTCCGGAAGACTATGCCAATGAGTGGATCAACGATTCAAAAAAGTTAACCAAGGGCAACAGGGAAAGGCTTAACAATGAGATAAAGGAAAATGCCTTGGCTTGGGCCATTGCTAGTGCCTCAGTCGAGGAAATAGACGAAATCAATATTTTGAATGCATCCTTTCTAGCCATGAACAGGGCGATTGATGCATTAAAAGTCACGCCTGAGTTTTTATTGATTGATGGCAACAGGTTTAACCCAGTCTACGATATTCCTTACCAATGTATAGTGAAGGGAGATGCCAAATATGCAAGCATAGCCGCCGCCTCCATTTTGGCAAAAACACATAGAGACGAATTAATGGCCAAGCTAGCACTTGATTATCCGGGGTATGGTTGGGAGAAAAATGTTGGTTATCCAACCAAAGCCCATCGCCTAGGAATACAGACATTGGGTCCTTGCCCTCACCATAGAAAATCTTTTCGCCTGCTACCGAAATAAGCCGGTATACTTATTCTATCCCAAAAGCCAATAAACTTTGTGGAATACTGTTGATGATATCTGAAGGCAATGTGCCCCTTCCATTTTTTTCTCCGGCAAGTTCTCCGGCATGTCCATGATGAAAAACACCGCATATGGCCGCATTTTTCATTGAATACCCCTGACCCAAAAAGGAGGTGAGTACTCCTGTAAGCACATCTCCGGAACCTCCTGTGGCCATATAAACCGTCCCGGAATTGTTAAATATTTGGCTTCCATCAGGAAAAGTGAGCAAACTAAATGCTCCCTTTAAAACCAAACTACAATTATTTTCTTCGCAAAAATCTCTGGCCAAATTAATTCGCTTAAGGTGATTGTCACAAGCCTTGCCCGTTAATCTTTCAAACTCTTTTAAATGCGGTGTAAGGATAACATTCGGGTGTAATAAAGATATCCATTCTTGTTTTTCCCCTAGGATATTGATGGCATCAGCATCCAGTACGGTAGGCCCTGAATAATTTTTAAGAACATGGTGAACCAGCTCCTTGGCATTTTTTCCTTTGCCCAGACCGGGACCCAGCCCAATCGCATCTATGCCTGAAAAATCAAGGTCCGCATCAACTTCCCTTTCCGAGGATGGTGGCAATACCATGGCCTCAGGGATAGTAGATTGAACAATATTTACCCCACATCTCGGTACTTTGCAAAACACAAGCCCTGACCCTGTTCGCAATGAAGCCATGGTACTCAGACAAATAGAGCCCATTTTACCATAACTTCCTCCAGCCAAAATGATGCGTCCAAAATCGCCCTTATGGCTAAAAACAGGAAACTTCCTATGGTAGGAAGCCATGTTCTCTCCTGAAAAAAACCAATATTCGGAAGAAAAAGGTTTAAAATGCTTTGGTTCCATCCCTATTTTTCTCACCACCAACTTTCCTACATAAGCCGCATGCTCAGGAAATAGTAAGGCCAATTTTGGAAATTGGAAGCTGACGGTATAATCCGCATGAAACACTTCCCCCTCCGCCTGAGCATCAGATGGAAGTCCTGAAGGCATGTCTACGCTGATTTTTACCCCTTCCCTATTATTTAGCATTTGCACCAAGGCATCGTACTCCCCTTCCAGGGGTCTGTTTATTCCTACACCAAAAATAGCATCGATGCAGATGTCAGAAGGCTTCAATTGGCTCCAGCTGCTTGCTCTTATTTTTTCCGGTAAAACCTTTAGGTTTTTGGTAAAATCTACAGATCCTTTTTCTTGATTACCTATTATAGCAACATTTACCTGATACCCCATACCGGACAATATCCTTGCGATGGCTAGGCCATCTCCCCCGTTATTACCCGTTCCACAATAAATGTTTACTGTACTGGCTTTCTTATATTTGGCTTCAAACCAATGACAAAATTCATTGGCAGCCCTTTCCATCAACTGATAGGAGCTAATACCCGATTCATTGACATACAATGCATCTAACTCCTTCACTTGTTTTCCTAAAATTATTTTTTGCATAAAATATTATAATCAGTGACCCTTGAATCATCAACCATTCAGCCAAGCATAACAAAGTCTGTGCTAAGGCCGCTTAATTAATTTTTCCCGTAACTAATTATGGTGGACATTCAATACTTCTTTGTAAAAAAACCTACTTAAATTAAGGCATCTTATCCTCTCCAATTGAGGGAAACACCCCCTGCAAACCATCAGACAAAATACCATAGCAATGTAATAGCATTAAGTTGAACCTTGAAGGGATCAATTATGGGAATTTAAAATAATCAATGACTAGACAAAAACCAATTAAAGGTTAAATCAGAATTCTTAGTTTCTTAAAATTCAGTTGAAAATAATTAAGACTTAGTTGGAAATATTAATTATAAACTAAGTATTTTTGCTACAAATTATTTTTAGTAGGTGGATTGAGGTTCTTGTAAGGGAAATTTCAATATTCACTATTTAAACAATATCTTAATTCAAGGGTAAATCCGTTTACTTTTTTACTTGCCTTTTCCTCTTTACCACTTCTATTGCTTTTGGGCAATGTAGGATCTTAAATAACAATGACTCCTACGGACTTTTGCTTACAGACGGGCTGAGCCCGGCATTCGAGTTCAAAAGTTTTATGACCGATAACCGGGCAATCTTTTGGCTAAAGCCAAGGAAATGAGATAATATTCAAAACCCCCAGCTAAAGCTGGGGGCTATTGAGAAGCGTAATCTATAAATAGATTCCAAATTCCATTAGATTTTTACATTAAACAATCCTCTCAATAGGAATGGGCTTTAGCCCATTTATTAAAGCAATAACCTATTTAACCGGCTTTAGCCGAAATTTAGAGCGTAAAATTTTTTCATATATAGCAACCTTAACCAATAGCTTAGGTCTCAAACACCTATGGCTTCGACAGGCTCAGCCACCGGTGTCAAATATAAAAAATTAGGCATAAAAAAAGCCGAGATTGCTCTCGGCTAATTTGTGGGCCCACCTGGGCTCGAACCAGGGACTTTCTGATTATGAGTCAGATACTCTAACCAGCTGAGTTATAGGCCCCACTATTTTTAAGATTTTATACTCTCCTCTATTTGACCACAAATAAAAGAAAGTAATCGTCCAAGTCCAAAATTATTTCAAATTCAACTCGGCTCCCATATGAAGTTTAAAAGTCTTTTGAAGCTTTTACCTTGCTTTTGGGAATGCAATGTTACATATTTGATTTTAAAATCACAACATAATTTGTAATGAAAAATTGGCAAGAAATTGAATTTTTGATTTTTGATTTAGGCAATGTTATCTATGACATTGATTACCAACGGACTTTTGAAAAAATAAATAGTCGCCTGCCGGAAAACCAACATCATTTAATTAAAGAATTTATGGTCTCCCCTATTCACTTTGACCTTGAAACAGGGAAATCAGACGAAAATACTTTTAGAAATGGCGTGAGGGATTTCTTTTCTTCAGACTGGGAAGATGCATGGATCGATGAGGTTTGGAACAGTATCTTGGTGGATATTCCTCAGGAAAGATTGGAGCTGCTAATGGAGCTAAAGAAAAAATACCCTTTGTTTATGCTGAGCAATACCAATAGCATACATTTTAAGGTGGTGGAAGAAACCTTTAAACAAAAATTACCAAAAGACACCTGGCCTCAGCTTTTTGACCATTTGTTCTTAAGCCAGGAAATGGGTTTGCGTAAGCCGGATGAAGCCATTTACAAAGAGGTGGTCAAAGGCATTGGCGCAGCTCCGGAAAAATGTTTATTTTTTGATGACCTCAAAGAGAACCTTTTGGGCGCGAAAAAAGTTGGCATACAAACATACCATATTGACCACCCAAAAGCATTAATCAATTTTTTTCAAAATGTATAGTACCAAAGAATATTTAAAACACGGTACCCTTTTCCTATTAACAATTGTTGCAACTACCCTGGCAGGCGGTGAATGGCTCTATGGAAGGAGCATACTCTCCTCCGAGCAACCGCTTACCTGGGAATATTTTGTCCTCTCTCTGCAGTTTTCTCTTCCCTTTATAGGGATTCTACTGATTCATGAGTTGGGGCATTTGTTTACTTCCATTTACCATAAAGTAAGGTCATCCTTACCTTTTTTTATTCCTGCCTGGCTAGGTTTCCTAGGTTCACCCTCCATAGGAACCTTTGGTGCCGTTATACAAATAAAAGGGCTAATTAGCAGTAGAAAGAAATTCTTCGACATTGGTGTTGCAGGCCCAATTGCCG
>NZ_CAXBOC010000238.1:0-8123 GCF_963976465.1 uncultured Cyclobacterium sp.
TGAATTTAGATTTAATAAAATAGTTGGAACGTGGATTAATTGAAACACCATGTTTTACGTTTAAGGTACTTTGATTAAACCCCACCCAATGAACCATTGTTGGAAAATACCAATTGTACTCTTTCATTTGTAGCACCTGATGAATCATCCTCTTATTGTATACGCCGAAATTTCCAATACTGGGATCCTGCTTAATCCCAGACATAAAATAGAAAACCTGATAATATACGATGGTCAGGACTTGTGAAAACCAAGTAGCTTTTTTATCCATTCTTCTGGCCAACACGGCGTCATAACCCAGTTGTGCTTTGGTCAACATCATGGGGATCTCTTCCGGGAGATCCTGCATATCCGCATCCATCACCACTACCCACTCTCCTTGAGCCAATTCTAAACCGGCAAAAATGGCTTGGTGTTGGCCGAAATTTCTACTGAACCTTAGGCCCCTAATAAAATCTTCTTTTTCTGCTACCTTACTAATAATATCCCAACTTCCATCCTTACTTCCATCATCCACCAATATTAACTCGAACTCTGTACTAATAGCAAACAAGGCTTGCTTTAAGCGCTCAATCAATTCTTCTAAACCTGCTTCAGATTGATAAACGGGGATGACTATAGAAAGAAAGGTTTGGGATTTAGGTGTCTTCATTTGCATGTTCGTAGACCAACAAGCCCGGTAGGCCTTCTACAGGTTCGTTTTCCAAAATACTGACTTTTAACTTCCTATTGATTTTTTCTTCGGTCTTATTTATGAGGAATTCCAAATATTCTTTATTGATTGCCTCAGCAATTATTGTCAATTCTATGGTCCCAGTATCTTTTCCCTCTGCATAATCACCACAAATAATCGCTTTTTCAACACTTCCTAACCCCTGTACCACTTGATCGATAAGGGTGTCAAAACCCAAATATTTACGTACAATATTTCTTATGTCTAAATACAGGGGATGATTTTCATTGGCTTGATAGCTTTTGGTCTTACCCTCAGTTTTCCAATTGAGTAAACCGGCATTGGAAAGCCTGTTTAGTTCTATTCTTACAGAGTTGGTAGATTCACCAAATTCTTCCGCTAAACCTCTTAAGTAGCCACGATTTCTAGCGTTAGAAAAAAATTTTACAAGTAATTTAATACGAGTCTTGGATGTAATCAGAGATTCTATCAAGATAAAAATATAAAGTTGAAGGCTTTGAAGGACACCAAATACTATTTATTGAATATAAAAAACATAAAAATTAGCACTTTAATAAAGTACCTCAAATTGGTTTCACAGCTTCGCCCCGTAACACACAAGGTAGGAGTAACAAAATTACTCGATCATTGCAAAATCACAAGTTTTGGTTAAAAAATTATTGTTACTACTGCAATATAAGCCATGGGCTTAGCACAAATGAATTTGTAATAAAAACCTATACATGAAATGTAAAAGTCAGCAAGCATTGAAAAATACAAATGTACCTTCTATCTTTAGGGCTAACCTTTTAAATAAACCGAACATAATTACCTTATGGAAAAAATCAAAGTAGCGGTTGTTGGAACGGGGTTTATTGGCCCTGCCCATATTGAAGCCCTAAGAAGAAACCCAAATATTGAAGTGGCCACCCTTTGTGAAGTCAATGAAGAGCTTGCCAAAGAAAAGGCTGTTTTACTAGGCATTGATAAGGCCATGGTTTTCGAAGATATGCTGAAAGACGAGGAAATCAAAGTGGTACACATTTGTACACCAAACTTCCTTCACTACAGCCAATCTAAAGCCGTATTGGAAGCCGGGAAACACGTAGTTTGTGAAAAACCATTGGCCACAAAAATTGAAGAGGCTGAAGAGCTCGTAGCCCTTGCGGATAAAACAGGTTTGGTCAATGCTGTCCACTTTAACTTAAGGTATTATCCGATGGTAAGGCAAATGAAAACCATGAGAGAAAGTGGTGAACTAGGTGATATTTACTCCATCATGGGTTCTTATTTGCAAGATTGGTTGTTTTTACAAACAGATTACAACTGGAGATTGGAACCGGATAAATCCGGAGATTCCAGGGCCATTGCAGACATAGGCTCCCATTTATTGGACTTAACCGAATATGTTACCGGATTGAAAATCACTGAAGTGATGGCGGATTTTTCTACGGTACACAAAACAAGGTTAAAGCCACTTAAAGCAATAGAAACCTATAGTGGCAAAAGCCTTGCTCCTTCAGACTATGAAGAAGTACCTATCAATACCGAAGACCATGCTACGGTAATGCTGAGGTTTGACAATGGCAACAAAGGTTCAGTAACCGTTAGCCAGGTGAATGCAGGTAGGAAAAACAGGTTGAACATTGAAATCGCCGGGTCAAAAGCGAATTTTGAATGGTGCAGTGAAAAACCCAATGAGATGTGGATAGGCAAAAGAGAAACTGCCAATCAGCACTTGATGAAAGACCCTTCTTTATTCAATGCTGAGGCAGGCAAACTCATTGGCTTCCCGGGTGGACACAATGAAGGTTTCCCTGATACTTCCAAACAAATGTTCAAGGAAGTATATGCCGCAGTAGTGGAAGGAAAACAACCTGAAAAACCAAGTTATCCAACTTTTGCAGACGGACATCGTGAGTTATTAATCTGTGAAAGAATAATTGAAAGTCATAAAAAGCAGGCCTGGGTTAAAATTTAATTATTTTTCATCAGTCCCTATTAATTTCTTCCCGGCTTTTCTCAAGAAAGGCCGGGACCATAAGGCATCACTAAAAATTACAACAGACTATTGGATTTCAAGAAAATAAACTAGCTACTGTTTGCTTCTAGTCATCCGTTGCTTAACAATTTTTAGTTTTGTCCGTTTATTATAGTCATTCAAATAATTTAACCTAAATAAAACCAAAACATGAAATCATCAACCATGAAAATGCTAAGCTTTTCTGCTTTCCTAATGCTTTCAGTAGTATTTATGTCGAATGCCCAGAAAAGAGCAAGTCCTGCAAAAACAGCTAAAGGAACCATAAATGGAGCAGAGATCACTGTAAATTATAGCAGCCCATCTGTAAAAGGAAGAACTATTTTTGGAGACCTTGTACCTCTGGGAAAAGTTTGGAGAGCAGGTGCCAATGAAGCTACAATATTTGAAACCAGTAAAGACATTACTGTTGAAGGAGAAAAACTACCAGCCGGGAAATACAGCTTTTTCATTATTCCGGGAGAAAGTTCCAGTACCTTTATTTTCAACAAACAGACCGGACAGTGGGGAACAAAATACGATGAAAGCAAAGATGCTTTAAGAGTAACCGTTAATTCCGGTCAAACCAGTACCCTTACAGAAAGCCTTACTTATACCGTAATGGATGATGGCTTGGAAGTAAAATGGGAATATGGACGTGCCAAGGCATCGATAAAATAAATTATATAAAGGCTGTTTTAAATCAAAACAGCCTTTTTTATTACACAATTATCCTATCCTCATAAATTATATTTTTTCTTATCTCTTAATTTTTTCCTACGCATAATAATTATTGAGTCCGCTATGTTTTTTTACCTTTGTATCAAAACAAACACTTTTGAAGGAATTCCCCAATCTCCCTATTCTAGAGGTAATCCCTCAATTAAAAGAAAAACTGAGCGTATCCCCAATAGTATTGCTTCATGCACCTCCGGGAGCCGGTAAAAGCACATTGGCCCCTTTGACATTATTGAAAGAAGATTGGCTCAATGGAAAAAAAATTATTATCCTTGAACCTAGGAAACTCGCCGCCATAAGTATTGCACAAAGAATGGCTCAAATTCTAGGTGAGTCGGCCGGAGAAAGCATAGGTTACCGAGTCAGGTTCAATACCTGTGTGAGCAAAAATACCAGAGTAGAAGTAATTACAGAGGGGATTCTGACCAGAATGATGCAACAGGACAATGCCCTTGAAGATATTGGCCTAATCATTTTCGATGAATTTCATGAACGTAGCATACATGCGGACTTGGGGCTTGCCATTGCCAGAGAAATCCAGGAAGTACTTAGACCGGATCTTAAGCTATTGGTCATGTCTGCTACCCTTGATAGCAAAGACTTGTCAATTAACCTTCAAGCACCACTGGTAGAAAGTTCAGGTCGATCATTTCCGGTAAGCATCCAATATGGATCCGGTTCTGATTTGTTCAATTTACCTCAAAACACGAGTCAAACCATTAGGGAAGCCATAGAAAATCACGAGGGGGACATTTTGGTATTTTTACCGGGCCAGGGAGAAATCAATAAAACAGCCACGTTAATAGAAAATGGACACCATGACCTCGCCATTTATAAACTCTATGGGCAATTGGCCTTCAAGCAACAACAAGCTGCACTTTTACCACATCCACAGGGAAAAAGAAAAGTAGTCTTGGCAACCGCAATTGCCGAAACCAGCCTTACCATAGAAGGAATAAAAATTGTTATTGATGGAGGCTATATGCGCAGCGGAAGAATTAACCCTAACTCAGGGCTGAATAAATTGGTTACAATTCCTGTGACTGCCGACACAGCCAATCAAAGGGCAGGTCGGGCAGGGAGATTAGGTCCGGGCATATGTTTTAGGTTATGGTCTAAGGCTAGCCAGGAAAACTTGCTTCCCTTTAGACAGCCGGAGATTCTCGTAGCTGACCTTAGCCCCTTGGCCCTGGAGCTTTATAAGTGGGGAGTAAATGATCCTTCACTGTTGAATTGGATTAGCCCTCCACCCCAAGGTAATTGGTCACAGGCAGTTGACACATTAAAAAATTTAGGTGCTGTAGCTAATAATAAAATTACCAAACACGGTGAAGCTTTACATGCCTTTCCTTGTCATCCCAGAATTGCACATTTGCTTGTTTACAGTCAATTGTTAGGCATTGAGGGTTTGGGTACAGACTTGGCGGCCATACTGGAAGAAAAAGACCCATTGGAACCAGAAATGGGATTAGACATCAACTTGAGAATAGAAGGGCTTCGCCGATATAGAACCGGAAACTCCTCCAATTTTAATTTCAAGAAAATTGAACAAGTTGCCAAGGCCTATCGACTAATCCTTGGCATAAAAGCGGAAAATTCAGCTGTCGATCCTTATGCAACAGGCTTATTAATTGCACAGGCCTTTCCAGAAAGAATCGCCAAAGTAGGCCATCAAGCTCAATTTAAATTGTCTAATGGCAAATTGGCCCGAATAGATAAAAACGACAATATGGCATCAGAAGATTGGATTGCTATAGCACAAATGGGCGAAAGGAACGGTTTAGGGAAAATATTCCTGGCAGCTCCATTGGATCCAAAGGATATCCAATCTATGGCAAGGTCTGATGAAAGGATCTATTGGGATGAGGAGTCAGCCTCTATTCTGGCAGTTGAAGAACGAAGGGTAGGGCTAATTGTATTGGAAAAGAAACGACTAATAGCCCCGGATCCTCAACTGATCCAAGACACATTATTAAAAATGCTTTCCAGATCCGGAAAAAAATGGCTTACCTGGGACAACAAGGTCCGTCAACTTCAAGGTAGAATCATGAGTTTAAGACGGTGGAACGGCCCAGAATCATTTCCCAACTTCAGCACGGATCAATTATTAAAAACAGCACAGGAGTGGCTCTCTCCCTATTTAACGGGCGTCCAATCAGGCCCTGAATTAAAAAAATTACCGCTCTACAATATATTAAAAGACAGCCTTTCATTTGATCAACAAAAGGAACTTCAAAGTTTGGCTCCGGAAAAAATTACGTTGCCAAGTGGTTCTTCCCTCCCAGTGGTATACAGCTTTGAGGGTAATCCTCCCATTTTAGCCGCACGACTTCAGGAGCTTTTCGGTTGGAGTCAAACTCCAACCGTCAATGAGGGTAAAAATCCTATGCAGATCCATTTGCTATCTCCCGGCTTTAAACCGGTTCAGGTTACCCAAGATTTAAAAAGCTTTTGGGACAATACCTACCATGAGGTTAAGAAGGAGTTAAAGCGAAGGTATCCCAAACACCATTGGCCGAAAACCCTTGGGAAGCCCAAGCTGTAAGCGGCGTAAAGCGAAAAAAATAAAATTGGGTAGAATATTTTAGTTCAGTAGTCCATATACTTTAGAAACAGTATTTTTTAATACCATTCTTCCCATGATAGCTAGTTAAAATACTGCAAGTTGGGAATTTATACAATAAATGAAACAATTGTTAATTCACTTATTGAATTAGTAATGATATAATAATTATTCGATTTGAAAAACGCTTAGTATTTAACTATTTTTACGAAGATATACTGAAAAACCATCTCAAATGAAACATTTATTTTTCTCTTTTTGCTTATTATTAGTAATAAATTTTGCAATTGCCCAAGAGTATAAAGTTTACAAAGCCCCGTCCTTTAGAGAAGAATGGAGCAAGCCTAGTTATTACCCTGACAGGGTGGTATTGAACTTTGGGGCAGACCCTGCCGCTGAAGCCAATGTAACCTGGAGGACAGACACCTCTATTCCAACGGGCTATGCTGAAATTGCGATAGCAGACGGTGCTCCAAAATTTTGGAGAAACGCGGAAACCATAACTGCCAAAACTGAAGTTTTTGATGGGTCCAAGGTAGAAGACGTGAAAATCAAAGCGCATTACCATTCTGTGCAATTTAAAAACCTAAAACCGGACACCATGTATGGATACCGTGTAGGAGATGGCGAATCATGGACGGAATGGACACAGTTCACCACCGCATCCAGAGACAATGACAAGCCTTTTTCTTTCCTATATGTGGGAGACGCACAGAATTATGTCCTTGAACTTTGGGCTAGATTAATCAGAGAAGGTTATCGCAAAGCACCGGACTCGAAATTCATTATCCATGCCGGAGACTTGATCAACAGAGCCCACAGAGACCAGGAATGGCATGAATGGTTTACGGCCGGAGGATTTATTCATAGTATGGTTCCATCTATGGTTACACCGGGAAACCATGAATACAGAGACATTCCTGAACTAGACGGAGAAGATGCAGAGAGAAGGCTTTCCTTACAATGGCGCCCTCAATTTACACTTCCCGAAAATGGACCAAAAGGGTTGGGACTAGAAGAAACTGTTTACTATATGGATTACCAAGATGCACGAATCATCTCTCTTAATAGTAATGTTGCACAAAAAGAGCAAATCCCATGGCTGGAAAAAGTACTCTCAGAAAATACTAAAAAATGGACCATTGTGACCTATCATCATCCTTTGTTTTCTGCATCAGCAGGAAGGGACAATGATGAATTAAGAAAAGCATGGAAACCTATTTTTGACAAATACAATGTTGATTTGGCACTGCAAGGACATGACCACAGCTATGCTAGAGGCCGTGTTTCCCCCGAAGACAATGTTTTGGACGGAATGAATGCAAGGGATAAAACAGGAACTGTGTATGTAGTATCTGTTAGTGGTGGAAAAATGTATAGTGTAAGTGAAGAAGGATGGAAAGGAAAAGGTGCAGAAAGGGATCGTAAAGCTGAAAACACCCAATTGTTTCAGGTGATTAATATAGATGGAGATAAACTAAGTTTTGAATCCTATACAGCCGTAGGTGAGTTATATGATGCCTTCGATTTGGTAAAACAAGAAAATGGAATCAATGAATTTATCGAAAGAAAAGCTGAAGCAGGAGATGAAAGAAGGTTCTCAAACACCATCCCTTATGAAGACCCTTTACCGGAAAATCTTCAGACCATATTGCTTTCTAAATATCCGGGCAATGAAATAACAAGAGTAAGTGCTTCTAAAAAGAAAAATGGGGCCTTGGTTTTTAATGTTAGGTTAGAAAAAGATGGGGAAAGGACTAACGTAGCCATTGATGCCAAAGGCAATATTTTAGATTAACTCATTGTGGGTTGATAAACCAAAAAATCACAAAAAAAAGGCCAATTCTGCTTAGGATTGGCCTTTTTTTTATTGGATAAATTTACATTTCCGGTAAAGCAAAAGCTACATAAGCATCACCAGCCGGGGTTCCTAACCTGTTTGCTCCTCCGGCAGCAATCACCACATATTGCTTTCCGTTTACTTCATAGATAGCAGGCACAGCATAGCCCCCAAAAGGGAGCTTGAATTCCCATAATATTTCGCCTGTAGCCACATCAAAAGCCCTGAACATTTCATCAGGTGTTCCCCCCATAAACACCAAACCTCCGGCATGAGCTACACAGCCACC
>NZ_CAXBOC010000239.1:0-8112 GCF_963976465.1 uncultured Cyclobacterium sp.
TTTTCTATATTTATAATCTGAGTAAATACTTCCTAGATATGCCTACCTGATAAATTACAGTTTTTATTAAGTTTATTTCCAATCTTTTAGTTCTAAATTGGCAATAATAAAATCATTTCGGTATTTTAACTTACAATATTGAATAGTACTACGATAAGGTGCTAATTCGAATTTTATTCAGGTGCTTTAACCCTGATTTCAACCTGCATTAGGCAAGCCGGTTTATTCATAGTAATGCTGTGTATCAACTATTAATATGCTGATATTTTTGCGATTGCACTCATCTCAAACCCTAACTAATTGGGTTTTATATCTGGTCTCAAATAAGAAAAATGGAAAGAAGAAATGCTTTAAAAAATATTGGTGTCTTGTCCTCAGGGATGTTGATTACCGGAATCATCAATGCCCTAGGAAAAAGCAGCTCCGTGAATTCTACCAAAACGATCCTATTGGTTTCTGGTTGGCAGGATGTAAATATAGGAGACATCGCCCATACTCCGGGATTGATTCATGTTTTGAAAACATTTCTTCCTGACTATAAAATCATCTTGTGGAAAAAATCCCGCGGGGAAAAAGTAAAGGCGCTCCTCAAAAAAAACTTTCCGGATGTGAAAATTATCTACGGATCAGTTGCTAAAGATGGGACTGTGGAGGAAAAAGAGGTATTGAATGCTATAAATACCGCAGATATTATGATTCATGGTTCAGGTCCCTCTGTGGTAGGACAGGATTGCCTGGAAGTATGGATGAAGTATACTTCTAAGCCCTTTGGTATTTTTGGAACGACGATTCAGTCCATTTCTCTCTCTCTTAAAAGGGTGCTGAATGCCTCTCATTTTATATTCACCAGAGAAACAGCCTCCTTACAAGTTTTGGAGCAACACGGTCTTTCAGGGAACCTTATTTCTTTTGCTCCTGATGCTACCTTTTTCTTTAATCTCAGGGATGAGAAAAAAGGGCTTTCATTTTTAGAGGAACATCATTTGAAGGAAAAGGAATTTATATGTGTTATCCCCAGGTTAAGGTACACTCCTTATCACAAGATCAAGAAAGTCGATTGGTCTGCGGAGAAAATCAGAGAAGTGGAAACGACGAATGAGAAGTACAAAGAAGTGGACCATGGCAAATTGAGAATGGCCATGATTGAATGGGTTAGACAAACAGGAAAAAAGGTATTGGTTTGTCCTGAGATGACCTACCAGGTTGATATAATGGATGAGCTGTTGATTGATCCACTACCTGGGGATGTCAAAGCAAAGGTTATCAAACGGGAATATTGGTTGCCGGATGAGGCGGCATCCATTTATGCCAGAGCACATTCAGTGCTTAGTTTTGAATGCCATTCTCCTATTATTGCAGCAGCCAATGGTACGCCGATGTTCTATTTAAGACAGCCTGAAGATACAATTAAGGGACAGATGTATTATGACCTTGGCTTGGCAGATTGGGTGTTTGAAATAGAAGAATCGGAAGGGGAACAAATAGCTTCCAAACTGATGGAAATTTGGAAGGATTACAAGGGTGCAGAGGGCAAATTGGCTGAGGCCATGGATAAAGTAGACACCATTTATAAAGTTGCTTCCAAGCAAATCGAAACAGTAACTATTTAATCGAGTAATCGGCGTTATTCCTAAGGCCAAAGAAGTCGTTTAAATCAGCTGGGAAGGGATTCTTTCACCAGCTGATTCAACTTGAAAAATGAAATAGGTCTTCTGCTATTTTCTGAAATCGATTCAAAATCAGCCACTTCCTTGCTGTTTTTAATATGGGTACTATGGTAAAATCTCAAAACAGCAGATTTTATTCTGGTAGTAACCCTTTCTAAGCTAGCTCTTGAAATCCTATTGCATTATTCGTTTTCAATCTTCTCTTTCATCATCAAATATTTCTTCGATTGTGCAATCAAAAAGTTTGGCAATGCGGAAGGCAAGTGGGAGGCTAGGATCAAATTTCCCCTTTTCTATGGCATTGATGGTTTGACGGGATACAGCCAAGCTGTCTGCTAGATCTGCTTGTGTCCAATTTTTTTGAGCACGTAGGACTTTCAGGTTATTTTTCATTGGTATCTCTTTTTACCTATTGCAATGGCAACCATATAAGTGAGACTAATGGCAATGACCAAAAATGAAATTTCAGCATCGAAAGGAATTAAATTGGTATTGTCCATAAGGTTAAATGAAATTCCTCCAAATACCCCTACTCCTAATGCAATGCCCATGGCTTCCAGTTGGATTTGTTTTTGCAATTCATCAAGAGATTTAAGAAATCGAATGTTTGCCATTAACACGCCTCCGGCGAAAAACAGATTGACCAAAAAGCCTATCCAAGTAAATAGGGGATTTTCATCCCACAAAAATGGGTGTCCAAAGGTTACCAAAGCGAGGGTAATTAACCAAAAACTTGTCCAAACTGCTAAATTTTTGGTGATCTGTTTGCGATTATTATTCCAATTTTGAGTTTCCATATTCTAATTATTTTGTAAAATAAACTTTACACAAAGGTAAGTGTAATTTTCATAATGTCAAGGTTATTTTACATTTAGTTTTTATATTATAAAAATGCCGAAAATAAAAGAGGGTATTTAATAACCTGAGATTGACTTATAATTATGAAAAAAATGTCATCAGTAGTTTGAGAGAGTAGAGGAAGCATTGGGAATTCCTATAAAAAAAGAGACTGCTTCACCATTACCTACTAATAAGGCTTCTCAGTGACCATGTAGCCGTTTTCGAAGGCAATTTAAATCGACTGGGGTTAGTTGTAATTTTGGGAAAGCATTCATTTTATTTGGTTGGGAAATTAAAATAGGAGCCTGCATTTAATAAAAAAGCCCGGCTAACTTAGAAGTTACCGGGCTTTTATCTTATAGGTATCTCAAATTTTACTGACTTGAGCTTTCTTCGATAGTAGTCAGTGGTGGTACATTGTTCTCATAACCTGCATACCCTTTGTTTTGGTTAATTATTCCTTGCGTATTACTATTTATAGCAGGAGCAGGAATAGGCCAAAGAACATGGTAAGGGCTATAAGTATAGGTGTCCCCGTGTCTGGTAAAGACCCCTTTATTGTAATAATCTGTAACAGACATAATTCTATCATATAAAAAGTTGTCTTCAGAAAAATTATCCAAGGAATAGGTTTTTCCGTTATAAGCTTCTTTACCCGTACTAGCAAAAATAAATGCCATTCTTGTGAGTTCCGTTTTTCTAGGCTCTTCATAATACAATTCCCTGGCTCTTTCATCTAGGATTGTTCCTATATTCATTTTTTCAGGCCCATAAGGAGCTGCACCTGCACGAGTTCTTACGGCGTTCAGGTCATTGGCAGCATTAGCTAAATCTCCTTTCCAAACATAAGCTTCGGCTCTTAGAAGGTAAGTTTCGGCCAACCTAAAAATATACCAATCACTATGTCCACCTGCTGGTCGGATATTTTGAGGTTCTGGGATAAATAGTTTATAGTGTGGCCAAGAAAACCAACTTCTAATGGTATCCACCACCAGTACTGTCCCTTCCTCATTTCTAAATTGTAGAGGTTCCCCATAGTAATCATCAACTCCTTTTAAATCCGGGTTGTTGTACACCATATCTGTCATGTCCATCCAATTTCCAGGGGCATGCCTCAGGTCATTTTCATCATCCCAGATCATGCTTTGATGATACCAAGTCCCTCTTAATCTTCCTATACCCCTTCCATATTTACTGACTTGGTCTATTTCGATTCCGGGTTGGTCAATTGTTCCTCGGTTACCATTAGGGGTGTTTATATTGGTTATCCAAAACGGAACACCTTGACGCATCGAAGACATGCCTCCCGAATTTCCTTCAGTATCGATCCTATCCATCACCATTAAAATGGCTTCAGTATTTACGTTGGCTGATTTGTTCTCAGGACGATGCAGGTCCCAAATTAAATTTTTGTCAGGATCATTTCCTGTAGAACCAAATCTATCCGTCATTAAAGCATGGGTACCTCCATCAATTAATCTGGAAGCCGAGGCAATTGCGTCATCAAACTCACCTAAGGCAAGGTTTACTTTAGTAAGAAGGTGCTGAATGGCTCCTTTGGGAACTTGACCTTTATCCATTATTGCGGGTACCCAAGGTTCCGCCCACTCTAAATCTTCCTTGATTTTGCGAAGGATTACTTCTCTTTTGGTAGAATAAAAATCCAACCTTGGTTCAAGTATTTCTTCAAGAATTAATGGCACATCTCCAAATTGATTGGTAAGCCTATAGTATCTTAAGGCCCTATGAAAATAGGCAGTACCTAAAATATGATTTCTTTCATCTTCTGATTCATAATCTGTGGGATCATCAATTCTAGAAATGACGGTATTGGCATATTTGATACCTTTAAATCCTTCATACCAATACCAGCCAATTCTATTGTAATTCGCTGAATTAAGGTTAGCATCAGGGGTTATCAGAAGATTCATGTCCTGGGCAGGCCCGGATTTATCTGTAGTACCTTCCACAGCCACCTCGGTAAAGATATGCTCGGTCAGGATCGGAGGACCATCCCCTGTATATTCATGTCTCATGTTTCGTTCACATGCCACCAAGGCACTCCAAAGCCCACTGGAAGAATTGAATGTTCAGGTGCGTAAAAAGATAGGGGTTTTGGTTCGAGCCAACCCTCATCACAGGAACTTGTGCCAAGCATTAAACCAGTGGCCATAAGCCCTAGGTAAAATTTCAGTTTTTTTATTTTTAGATTCATAATTTCAGTCGTTAATAGTAGGTTTTACAAAGTTAAATCAATTCCAAGGGTAAAAATTCTTGGTGTGGGTCCGGCTGATTCAGGATCCCAAAAATTAAACTCTGTAGCATAAAAACCTACATTTCTCACATTCATATAAAATCGTAGGTTTTCTATTTTAGCCCTCTCCACAATCTCACGAGGGACTGTATAAGCTAAGGAAATATTCTCTAGACGAACAAAAGACCTACTTTGATACACATTAAAGCCACCTGCTCCTCCTTCACTTGAATAAAGTCTCGCCCATTCATTATTTGGGTTTTCCTCTGTCCAATAGGGCAGAATATAAGAGTTAGATCGGTCAAGAAATCCCTGCCTATTCTTTCTTTGGTTGAAAGTACCCATATGCCCTAAATAGGCATACATCATAAAGGAAACATCAAAGTTTTTCCAAACTTTAAATTCATTTCTTAAACTCCATCTGGAGCGGGGTTCAGTAAAGCCTAAAAATTGTCTATCTGCATTGGTATAAAGACCATCTTCATTTACATCTTCAATCTTAAAATCTCCGGGTTTCACGCCATAATCTGCCGCTTGGTCAGCTTCAGGGGTTTGCCAAATTCCATCTGTTTTATAATCCCATATTGCATCTATTGGATGATCAATAAACCAACGGTTTCCAATATCATCTAACTCTTCTCCATTTTCGTCTAAATCTCCATAAAGACTAACGATCTTGTTGCGGTTCATCTGGAAATTGAGGTTTGCTCTCCAGGTAAGGTTTGATCTTTGTAATAACTGGCTATTTAAACTTACTTCAAAACCACGGTTTCTTACTTCCCCTAAATTGTCATATACAAAATTAAAACCAAGTATATCTGGGAGAGACCTTTGAACCAATAGGTCTGTCGTAGACATGTCATAGACTTCTATAGTACCGTCTAAAATGCTATTGAACAAAGAAAAGTCAAGCCCAAGATTTGTGGAGGTGGTCTTCTCCCATTTTAAATTGGAGTTCTGCATCGTGTTTACATACAATTGACTCACAAAATACAATTCTCCACTAGGTCTTTGGTAAAAATACTTTCCGGTTTGTAAATCTGAAAGAGCGGCATACCTACCGATATCTCTGTTACCATTGACACCCCAGGAAGCCCTTAATTTACCGTAGTCTAGCCATGGGATATTTACAAAGTCTTCATCCGTAAATACCCAGCCAAAAGCCGCCGAGGTGAAAGTAGCCCTAGGGTTACTTTGACCAAAGGCAGAATATCCATCTCTCCTTACTGAAAGCGTAGTGATATATTTATCAGATAAAGTATAAATTAACCTGCCCATAAGCGCATCTGCTGTATGGTATTGGTCATTACTGGAAATAATAGCATTGATACCAGCACCAATGTTATGATAACCTAGTCGGTCATGAGGTTCAAAACCCACATTGGTCATAGTATTGTCCCAACTTTGAAATTTTTCTGCGTTGGCAAGAAGGGTAACATCAAAATTGTGCTTGTTGTTAAAGTTTTTATTCCAGCTTAAGATGTTATCTACTTGCCAGAAATAAACTTTTCTTTGTTGCCTGCTTGCTCTGCCACCCATGTTTTCAAAGCTCTGATGGGCTGCCATCTCATGGTTGTATCGTTCGTAAAATTCATACCGAGGAGTGAAATTCGTTCTGAACTTTATTCCGAAGGGCAATTCTATTGCGGCAAACAAAGTAGCATTGATTGTGGTTTCTTTTTGTAACCTGTCTGTATATTGGGGTGTATAATAGGGGTGTCTCCCACCACTTCCTTCTTCATTTGGCATAAACCTGAGACTCTCTCCATCTTCTAAAAATGGCTCGGCCCAAGGAGATAAGTTTGTCATGTCTCCCCAGTTGACAGGTATTTGACTCTCATCTCTATCCGCAAACTGAGTGTTCATCCCCACTGTTAGCCAGTCATTCACATTCCCTTCGATATTGAATCTACTCCGGATAGTGGTAAACTTGTCACCTACTATAATTCCTTCATTATCAAGGTATCCCATGGACCAGTAATATTTGAAATTTTCGTTTCTAGCGGAAAGACTAACCGTATGATCTTGCCTCAATCCATTTTGAAACATCATATTGTACCAATTGACACTTTCTCCTAATTTATAATTGGCAATTTCAAGAGGTTGCATGTTCAATCGTTGTAACCAAACAGTTTCCGGATCTCCTTCCGAACCATCATAGGCCAGCCATGTGTCCAAAGAAATGTTATCCGGTAGCGTGTTGGGGTTGGAAAATCTATAAGGCTCAAAACCTCCTGCATTAATACTTTCCATTACATCCTGTCTCCAATCCAAGAATCCTTGAGGGCCATAAACAGGTTCATTTTTAGCCATGGTAGCCAACCCCCAGTTGGAAATAATTTTTATTTGGGTTTTACCTAAAGCCCCCTTTTTTGTATTAATTAAAACGACGCCATTAGCTGCTTTTGCGCCAAATACAGCTGCTGAACTTGCATCTTTTAAAACATCTATGCTTTCAATGTCATTGGGATTGATGTCCGATAGCTGTCCATAATAAATGGCTCCGTCCAATACTAAAAGAGGACTTGATCCTGCATTTAAAGAGGTTCTTCCACGAACCTCTAGACTTCCGCCTCCTTTTGCTGAAGTACTTAAACCTACATTTAGTCCGGCAATATTTCCTCTGAGCACATCCTGAATAGAATTCGGATTTTCATTTTCAAGTTTAGAGGCTGTTACGGAGGATACTGCACCGGTGAGGTCTCTCTTTCTAGCTGTACCATATCCGATAACTACTACTTCATCCAAAGATGCAGTGTCCATTACCAAGGTAATATTGATCTCAGATTGGTTGCCAACGGCAACAGTTTGAGACTCAAAGCCAACATAAGAAAAAGTCAATTGACCATCTTCCGGGGCATTGATGGTATAAGTTCCATCTATATCCGTTACAGTACCGGAACCTTGCCCTTCAATTAAAACAGTCACACCGGGGATTCCCTCACCAGTCTCGTCCGTAACACGTCCTGTGATCGTGACATCCGCCTCTATTTCACTTTTGGTTAGCGCTGCAGTATGCCCTACGGCAGTGTACAGTAATAAAAAACAGAGTAACAGAATTTTTAATTCTGATATTCTGAAAAATTGATTTTGTAATAAGTTTTTCATCTTTTTTGGGTTAGAGTTAAAAGAAAATTTTTCTTAGAGATATAGAATTTCATGTATTAATTCTATATATTATTCAATTATAATAAAACTAAATTGATTATGCAATCGGTTTCATTTCTTATTAAAATGATATACGTAACCAATTGATAAAAATAAATTCTGAGATTTAATAATATTTAAGAATATTACCTATTTTTTCACTAATAAAATAGTTTTGTATGTATTAATAAATAAAGATATTTA
>NZ_CAXBOC010000240.1:0-8111 GCF_963976465.1 uncultured Cyclobacterium sp.
CTCCTCCGTGGTAGCATGGTTAATTAAAGGAAGTTTCCTTTGCAACAATTCATTTTTCGCATCTCCCCTGGGCAAAGCTTTAATTTTATAAACATCATCTCCCCCACCATTCGGCTCCAATTTGAGTTTTTGGCCCGGGACCATATTCAATGCTCCTTTGCGGATTAAAACTTCTAAGGTATCAGAAGAAAGCAGCATGCCATCTTGGGAATAATTAATGGGTTTATCAGCTTTTATAGTTAGAGAAGATGTTTTAATATGCGCAGCAAATGGTGGTAAATTATAGTTTCGTTTGGTTCTGAACAAGCTACTTAGGCCAAACCACAACAGACCGCCAATATCAAAGCATGCAACTTCCCATCATTTATTAAGGAGTTTTCCAATATTCTTTTACTTAGAATACTGCTCTGTGCATGGTGAACAATGATTAACCCAATGGCTGCCGTATTGATTTCGTCCTGATTTTCTGCTTTAATAGTGAAGCTATTCAGTCTGGTATTCCAAAACAATTTTAAGAAATACCTTAACTTATTCCAAAATCTTTGCCATGCATATTGTGCAACGGAACCACTCATTAAACTTAGTGATTCTCCGATAAGTATAGTATTAAAAACTGGGATTCCATTGGCTTCTAAAACATCCACTTTAATCACCTTTTTCTCCTTTAAGATATGCTCGATATTTTCTTCAAGATCCGATTTAATCCCATAGCTTTTTTTCCCATGAATCATTTCCGGATGGGGCAATAATCCTAATTCTAAAAATTGACCTGCGGCTAAATCAAGGAGGGCTTTAAGTTGCTCATCTGAAAGATAGGTGATAATTTGAACACCTTCTTTTATTTCAAGTTTAATATCCCTAGTAAAAGGAATAGTGGAGGAAAGTTGCTTGCCAAATTTTGTTACAATTTGTTTTTGCACAAAATCTTCTTCCTTACTATCATATAAAAGTATCCTCCTTTTCATTTATCCTTACTTATCATAAAACTATACTACAAATAACAAATCGGCAAACCATGGATTGAACAATCATTAATAGCCTTTTACTACATTATTTTGGAACTTTCAATGTACCGAATATGATGCATTAATCAACACTTATCCATATTCAAATTTTGACTAAATCGCAAATGCAAAAAAGTAAAAAGCAGATTTTGTTAATGCATGGACTCCTCCAACTTGATTAGATTGTGAACAGGAATTGGCCAACATTTTATTTACTATAAAAGTAATTATAGCTATTGTAAAACAATGAAAAGATTTCAATTTTCAAATAATAGTAAAATTAAAAGATGCCAGATAAGACAATTTACCCACAAAGTAAAAAAATCAAGTAAAAACCCATTTTTTATTTAAGATATTTTTCCACAATTTTGTTTCCCCCTAAAAAAGGAGTATTCACAATTTTTCAACTTTCGGTTAAAATAAATTCAATGAATTCAGAGGCTAATGCTATATGGACTGAATGTTTGCGGGTAGTCGAAAAGCACGTCAATGAACAAAGTTTTTCTACTTGGTTTAAGCCAATTATTCCTGCGAGAATCGATGGTTCTGTGCTCACCATACAGGTACCCAGTCAATTTTTCTACGAATGGTTGGAAGACAACTATGTGGAAGTATTGAAATTAGCCATTAAAACCATTTTAGGAGCCAATGGGAAGTTAGAATACGCTGTAGTAGTAGATAAGGGCAATTCGCAAAACCAACCTTATATGGTTAGTTACCCCCAAGGGGTAAATAGTCCTGCTGCTGCCAAGAAAAAAGAAAATCTTGCCTCAGCACACAGTCCTTTTGACTTGTCCAGTCTGGATGAACAAACCACTCTTCAATCAAACCTTAGCGCCAATTATACTTTTACCTCTTTTATTGAAGGAGATTGTAACCGATTGGCAAGATCAGCCGGCTTTGCTGTGGCCAACAAACCGGGAATCACCTCTTTTAATCCTTTGATGGTTTATGGTGGTGTTGGGTTAGGGAAAACCCATTTGGTGCAGGCCATAGGCAATGAAATTAAAAATGGTCCGGAAGACAAATTTGTGTTGTACGTTTCCTCTGAGAAATTTGTCAACCAATTTATGGATGGTATTAAAGACGGTAATATAAAGTCTTTCACTAATTTTTACATGCAAGTGGATGTATTAATCATTGATGACATTCAATTTTTGGCCGGTAAAGGAAGAACGCAAGAAATGTTTTTCCATATTTTTAATCACCTTCACCAAAATAAAAAACAAATCATCATGACCTCGGATTGCGCACCGAAGGATTTGATGGGCTTGGAAGATCGATTGCTGTCTCGTTTCAAATGGGGACTGACAGCTGATTTGCAAATGCCGGACTTTGAAACCAGAATTGCAATTATAAGGAAGAAAATGCAATCTGAAGGAATTAACATACCTGATAATGTGATTGAATACCTCGCTTATACAGTAGACACAAATGTAAGGGAACTGGAAGGGGTAATGATATCTTTGATAGCACATGCCTCCTTAAGCAGGGTAGAAATCAGCCTTGAATTGGCCAAAACGATCATGAAAAACATCGTTAAGGACATTGAAACTGAAGTTAGCATAGAATTTATCCAGCAATCTTGTGCGGATTATTACGGCATAAAAGTGGAAGACCTCAAAGCAAAGACCAGGAAAAAGGAAATTGTCATTGCCAGACAAGTGGCCATGTATTTTAGCAAAGAATTTACCAATCACTCCTTAAAATCCATTGGATACCATTTTGGTGGAAGAGATCATAGTACGGTGATTCATGCAGTACAGGCCATCAATGACCTGATGGAAACGGATCCTTCCTTTAGAAATGCTATCCAAGAGCAAAAAAAGCAGTTTAAGATTAGGTCTTACTAAGAAGCTTACCTCTACAAGCTGATATAAAAATCAAATTAAACCTTACTTATCACTCAAAAGATATTTTGTAAAACTGGTTCCACCCATAGCTGATTTTTCATAAACAGCCAAACAAGCGTCTTGAAAACGCTCAGGAAAATAAGGTGCCTTAGGAGACAGTTGTAAGCCTTCGATGGCTTTATCAAAAAAGAATACTTTTGTATTCCCGTATTTTGTATGGGGCATAAAATCTCCATAAGCTCGCATGTCATCCCATAACTCAGCCTTTGTATAAACGGCAAAAATTCGAACTACCGGACCTGTATTGTTTTCATTCCTATATACTGCTATTTCAGTATACTCGCCTTCAAGGTCATTTACCCCCGGTTGGCTCAAACTCTGGTATACAATCACCATAAGGAGAACACCGACCAATGCGGCAAGTAAATAAATAATATTTTTTGTTTTCATTTGTCCTAATAACGAGCTTAAACCATTAATTTAGCCAAAAATAGGAAGAATGGCATTCGAATACATCAAAGCTTTACATATTATTTTCATCGTTACCTGGTTTGCAGGCTTATTTTATATCGTAAGGTTATTTATTTATCAAACAGAGGCTTTGGATCGGCCGGAAGCAGAAAAAAAAATCTTGAAACCTCAATTGGATTTGATGGCCAGCCGTTTGTGGTACATTATCACCTGGCCGTCTGCGGTGCTAACCCTTATTTTTGGAACTTGGGTATTGCTTCACCGTCCTTCTTACCTATCCATGCCATTTATGCATGCCAAACTTACCTTTGTCGTTTTGTTATACCTCTACCATTTTCGATGCCATTATATTTTTAAATCCCTTCAAAATGGAAAGCGAATTTGGAACAGTTCAAAACTTCGATTGTGGAATGAAATAGCCACATTATTACTTTTTGCTATCGTCTTTTTAATTGTCCTTAAAAGCCTAATTAACATGATCTGGGGTATTGTCGGGCTGTTTGTATTAGGTCTGAGTTTGATGCTGGCTACTAAATGGTACAAAAGATTCCGCAATCGGAACTAATCAATTCTTTACTGTGTCATATAAAATAAAAAATGCTTCGATCCCATTATTTAAGTTTTACAATTTTAGGAGTTTTGGCTTTAAATGCTTGCCAGACGAACAATAATACCAATACCTTACCTATTCTGGGCAATCGACATGTAGAAGAAGTAATTGTCGATGGAAAAACCACCACAGACACTGTTTATCACCAAATAGCGGAATTTAGCTTCACCAATCAAGATGGGGAGGAAATTACCAATGAAGATGTAAGAGGAAAAGTTTATGTGGCCGATTTCTTTTTCACAAGCTGTCCAACCATTTGTCCCATTATGAAAAAGCAAATGTTGAGGGTTTTCGAAGCTTATAAAGACAATCCCGACTTTATGATATTAAGCCATACCATCGACCCTGAATACGATACAGTAGCCCTTCTGAAAGACTATTCCCTTCGGCTAGGTATAGAAGATGCAAGTACATGGAATTTTCTGACTGGAGAACAAGAAAAGATATTTGAAATTGGACAAACAAGCTACCTTACCACGGCCATGGATGACAAAAATGAACCGGGGGGATTTTTGCATTCAGGTGCATTTGTCTTGATTGATAGAGCAGGGAGAATCAGAGGAATTTATGATGGCACCAAAGAAACGCAAGTAAATGTTCTCATCAAGGATTTACCCAAACTTCTCAACAACAATGAAAACAGCAATAAGTAGTTTATTATTTTTATTAATCATTGCTTGCAAAGGAGGAGATGACAATCAAAATAAAGGCATAAGTAATATCAAAGATCTCAAGACAAGGCAATATGCCATTCAGGGACAGCAACTTTATTTACAATATTGCAGCAATTTTGACCAAGAGGATGGAACCGGATTAAAAAGGCTTATCCCCCCACTCAAAAATTCAGATTATATGCTCGATGATGTGAACCGAAGCTTATATATCATTAAAAACGGCTTAAAAGGTAGCATAACAGTAAACAATGTGGAGTATAATCAACCCATGCCTGAAAACAGTAAACTCAGCCCAATAGAGGTCGCACAAATTGCCACCTATATCTACAATGTTTGGGGAAATGAATATGGATTAATTACTCCCGAAAAAGTAAAAGAAGCACTCAGTACTGCACCCTAATTACAATAATGCTTCACTTTTTTTAAGGGCTTGCAGGATGTCTTTTTTCACATTACCAACTTTTTCTAATTGCTCTTCAAGGTATGATTTGGCCTGTTCCTCAGACATTTCTTCCAAATCAATATCAAATTGACGCATCCAAACAAACATTTCATCGTAGGCATGCTCACATTCTGCTGCCACCGCCTTTAATTCAGTTGCTTTTTCTGTATCCGCTGCATCTTCAGATTGCTCAAGGTTTTCAGCCATTTCATTTAATTCCTTTTGAGAAGCCTTCAATTCTCCAATCTTAGGCATCACCTCATCATGAACCTGAATAACCTTTTCTTTCAATAATTCATTTTGACTTTTCTTAGGACTACAAGAATAAACAGAAATACAAAGTAAAATCAACAATACAAAAGGTGCTTTTCTCATGGCTTGTATAGAAGTAAATTGAGCATTCAGTCATTAAACGTGTTCAAAGGTTATTAAAAAAATGATGTAAAAAAAGTGAGTATTATAAATTTTAATTAAAACCTCATAAACCAGTCCTACCTAATCTATTCAGGGTTGATGAGAAACCTATAAACCAATAACTTTCGCATTTTCCAAAATATACATTAGTTTTTCGGGATCATCGGCATTCAAGACCAACTCCCCAACCACTTTCACTTTATTGGAAGTATACTTCACCGGTTCTACTAGCATAACCTCCATTACAGTTTCAGGCCCTCCGGATCCGCAAAAAAAACATTCCGCCAAGGGAAGGGCTGACAAAATTATATGTTTTGGTTTAAACATGCCTTCAAATGGGATAATATAACCGTGGGCAGTGATTTCTTTGCCTTCCAATGCCATGGTCTTTTCCCCAAATACCGGAACGAACAATTCTCCAAATTCATCCTCATCTACCTCATAACTTACCTTTGATAAGTGTTTCCAAACATTATCCTGTTGCCCAAAAGCAGAAAAGGAAAGCAACCCTATCATAAAAACTAAGTACTTCATATTGTTTATTTTACTTGCTTAGTTGACCTGCAATATCTCCTTTGTAAGCATTCCATGCAGGAATAATTGAAGCCCCAATACCGACAATCAAGGCGTAAACTATAATCCACCATTCTTTATCGACAAACATAATGGCATTGAAGCCCGATACCAGGCCTTCTTCGTAGGTTATAACTATAAAAAACAGGAAAAAGTGTCCTAGCACTAAGCCTCCAATGGCTCCTAGCAAAGTTAGGATCACTCCTTCTAAAAGAATTAGAAGAAATAATTGACTTTTGGCTGCCCCAATGGCACGCATAACGGCCAAATCATATTTTCTTTCCTTAAGGGAATTGTACAATGCAATAAAAATACCTAAGCCTGCAATGATAATAATTAGCAGTGCCAAACCTTTGATTACCGTTACACCGATTCCCAGCAGTTCAAAAAGCCTGGTGATTTCAAAGGTAGGAGATGCTGCTTGTAAGGAAGTCCTACTGTTAATCATTCTGGGAAGCTGAATAGCAGCCATTGGATTTCTGTAGGCGATCAATACTGTAGTCAACTCCCTGTCTTGGTCGGATTCAGGAAAACCTGTGCCATTTACTTCTTGATCTAATTTTTCGGGACCAATTTCATCATCATGCGCATACCATACGGACTCTACACTTGTTACAATTAGTTGATCCAGCACATTATTGGTGGGAGCTAAAATCCCTACAACCTTAAAAGGGTACTGATCATGCTCATGGCTGGCAGCCTCAATACCATGGGCACCTATAAATGTATCCCCCAGCTGAAAACCCTTTGCTTTCGCCACTGTACTGCCCAAAACCACCTCAAAAGGTTTGTCCCACACGCTTCCGGCTGCAAACTCTGCTTGGTACAAATTCAAGTAGTCGTGGTTTGACCCCACTATTCTAAATCCTTTATAATTGTCTCCAAGGGCCATGGGTATGGCATTTTTAATCAATCTATTTCTGGAAACTTTTTGGGCTTCTTTCAAAGGAATATTTCCGGTAGGGAAATCCACATGGTATACGGAGGAAAGCACCAGTTGTAATGGACTACCTTTGGCTCCGATAACCATATCAATACCTGCGGCATCTCTATTCATTTTGTTCTCAAACTGTTCTTCAACCAATAGCAAAACAGTTATAATAGATAAACCTAGTGCTAGGAGCAAGACATTTAATCCGGTGTTTAAAGGCCTATCAACAAGGTATTTCCAACTTAACCTAAAAATATTCATTGATCGGAGGAATTTAAGGTAATGCTTTGTACAACCTTGTCTTTAATGCGATGATCATGCGTGACAATTATCAGGGCAGCTCCAAGTTTTTTAGCTTGCCCTTTAAGTAATTCAACTACCAACCTGGCATTTTCATCATCCAAACTGGCCGTAGGCTCATCCGCCAATATGACTTTCGGCCCATTTATCAATGCCCTGGCAATCGAAACTCTCTGGGCCTCGCCTTCGCTTAAAGTACTTATGCGCGCATGTTGCTTGTCTTGAATACCAAGTTGCCCCAGGTAATATTGAACCTTATCTGCAGAAAGATTATTTGAAAAAAAATAAGGGAGGCCAATATTCTCTGCAACTGTCAGAGGCTTTAAGAGGTGAGGTTTCTGAAAAACAATGCCTATATTTCTGCCCCTGTACTTATCTAATTTATTTCCTTTTAATTGGTACAAGGAAGTCCCATCAATAATTACCTCACCTTTTTTTGGGGTTGTCTTCCCTGAGCCTGATTTTCCCAAAATCAATAACTCCTCACCCAATTTCAATGTTATGTCAGGAATTTCAATTTTCAGCGAATTTTCATAGGAAAACTGTAGGTCTTTGACAACAATCATTCACGGTTATTTTTTTGCAGGAATCTCTAAAAAGAATTCAGTCCCTTTGTTTACTTTACTCTTAAAATCAATTTTACCCCCAATTACTTCAATACACTTTTTCACAATGGAGAGACCTAGCCCAGACCCCTCCCTTAGGCCTACATTTTTTGCTCTAAAGAACCGGTCGAAAAGTTGAGATTGTTCTGCTTCATTGATCCCGATCCCCTCATCTTTTATTTGTAAGAATAGGGTGTCGTTTTCATGTTTCACCTTAAAATACACATTACCCCC
>NZ_CAXBOC010000241.1:0-8093 GCF_963976465.1 uncultured Cyclobacterium sp.
GAAGCATTAACAAAAATGGCGTTGCTTTTAAGAGGATGTGGTAAATTGAAGATTTGCTTTCTTTTACTAGTTTACCAAAATACCCATCTTCAAAGTCTCTGGAAAACACCAAGGCCATTGCCAAAAAGATGATTTGTTGCATAATGGCCGCAAGTAATCCCGGCAGCATGAATGTCACGTAATTACCCGTAGAATTGTAAAGCTTGTTGAAATTTATTTTAAAACTTTCATATGCATCTTTTGCTTGATCCGGATGTAGTCCCTGTTTTTTAAGCCCCTCAATTTCAATTCCGGCATTGATGGTCATCAATACGGTATTGATTTGGTTGCTCGCCGTATTGGCATTTAAAATATTTGCCATATTTAGGTCAACCCGAACTTCAGGATGTTTTTTCTGCAATAGGTCTTTCTCAAAACCATTTGGCAAAGTAATGACAGCGATATACTGGTTGGTTGGCATTTCGCTTTTAATATTTCCCGGCACCGGTCGCACATCTTTCACATGCAATCCCTCATTGTCTTCAAAAGCATCAATTATCTTATCCGTAGCCGGACTTTGATCCTGATCCACAATAACAATGGGCAAATCCTTAACTTTGGCTTGTTGATACACATAACCAAACAAGATACCGTAGCCTATGGGTGCCCCAAAGAAGATGGCCATTAAGACACTGTTGGAAAAAATGCGCTTAAATTCCAGCTTTAATAAACCTATGAATTTTTTCATCTTTTTTATTTTATAAGGAATGTCGCATTGATGTATAATTTTTGTGCGGACACATCTGAAGTGGGCACTACCTTTAATTCGTATATAGCCTCAGACAATTCGTACAAAGGTGCTGTACTTGTAATGTCCGCATACTTGGCGAGTTGTTTTATGGCAACAATTTTTGCCATTACCTCTTCCTTTGTATAAGGGTTTACCAGCGTCAAGGTTTCTCCCAATTGAAAATCATAAATCTTTGATTCAGGAATTGTAAATCTAAAATAAAGGCTGTTGGTTTTATACCCATTAAAAAGGGTAAATCCTGGACTAAGCAATTCTCCTTTGTCCAAACTGATGGTTTCTATTGACATGTCGGCAGGAGCTATAACAAACTGTTCCCTAGAGGCAGAAACAACCTCTTCTTTGGCTCCTTTAGCTCTGTCAAGCTGTCCTTTGGCTTGTTCTATTTGCTCTTCTCTGGCGCCTTTTCTCACCTCGTCCCGTTTGGCAGACAAAGCGGCCACTTGGGCTTTTGCCATGTTTAATTTCATTTTCACCTCATCAAATTGTTGTTGGGTAACCAATGAATCCCTATACATGGCTTCTAACCGATGGTATGATTCCTGGGCAAAATCCAGCTGTGCTTTTCCAGCATTCAATTGCTCATTAATCTGATTCAATTGTTCTGCAGTTGCCCCATTAAAGGCCATATTTAATTGACCTTTGGCAGCCATAATGGCCCCTTCTGCCTGAAGCATTTTGGCTTGGACTTCCGGAATATTGATGATGGCCAGGGTGTCTCCTTCCTTGACCTTTTGCCCTTCCTCTACAAAAATTTCATCCACTCTTCCTGCAAGCTTGCTACTTACCGAGATGGTTTCAAATTTAACTTTCCCTCTATTGGGAGTGATCTCTTCCTTTTGGCAAGAACTTAATGCGAGGAGTGCAAAACAGCCTAATATTGTATTTTTATAGTTAATCATTTTTTTGTTTTTTTGATGGGTTAGTAATTAAGTATTCCTTTGGCATGAAGCAGATCTGCTACTGCTCTTCTCTCTTTAAAGTAGGACTCTTGTAACTTGAAATTGGCTTTTTCTACATCATTCAAAGCATCCAACACATCATTGATTGAAGCCAAGTTGTTTTTGTATTGCGTATTCACCATCTCATAGTTTTCATTGGCCAGGTCAACTTCCTTTTGAACTATTTTGGTATTCATTAAGGCCGATTCGTAGCTTATTTCAGCTTTGGATATGCCTAAAGAAACCATTTCATTTGCTTCTGCTATTTGTTCCCTATACTTAGCAGACTCCAGTTGAACTTTTCTTCTTTTTAATCGGGATTGATTGCCATCAAACACATTCCATTTAAGTCCTACACCCACATACCATTTGGGGTCTAGCAGCGATAAATTCTCTTCTAAAAATTCATAATGTCCTTTTAAAGCAACCTTAGGAATAAAGTTGCTCTTCAACATTTTTGCCTGGTATTGGGTGGCCTTTTCAGCTTCTTCCAAAGCTTTGATTTCATTGCGTTTTTCACCCCTCACTTCAGCATCCACAGCAAAAGAATACAACTGTGGATTCAGCATTTGCAAATCCCCTCTGCTTTCACCCGTAAGCTGGTGAAGGGCTTCGATCAACAGTGTATTATTATGTTCAAACTCAAGCTTTTTACCCTCCAATTGTTGCTTTGCCAAGGCTATTTTATTCCTGCTAATAGGTGTTGCCAGACCATTTTCAATGGCTTTATTGACATATAGTACTTGCTCATCTAGGTAATCTTCAGAGCTTTCAAGTACTTTTTTAGAAGCCTTTACTAAGGCAAGTTTATCATAGGTCTCGATGATCTTTAAGGCAATTTTATCTTCTTCTGCCATTCCTGCATAATTCAAAGAAGCTTCCTTGTGTTTGCTCGCCTGCAGGGCATTGCTCGCTTCTAAACCGCTAAACAAAACCCAATCTAAATCAACAGAAGACCTCAAAATATTTTGATTCTGTAAAACAGGGACTTCTTGAAGTGGAATGGTATTTGGAAAAGTTGAATTAAAAGGTAATCCTACGGCATCTTTGATAACCAGCTTTTGGGTTTCGGTCAATAAAGTTTTGGTATTTTCATCAAAAGTAATGTCATCATTTAGGTGGGTATAACTTCCATTCAAAGTGATTTTAGGCAAGAATACCGATTTCGCCAATTGCTGATCCACCTTCGCTTGTTCCACATCAAATCCATTGCTATTGAGACCATGGCTTTTATCAAGCCCTTTATTGATCAAATCTTTCAAGATAGGATCTAACTGCTGGCCCTCGGTGACCGAAGGCAAGACCGCTACAAGCAATATCAATAGCATTACTAATGCTCCTTTGTATGGTTTCATGGTAAATCGTTTAATAATTACCATACAAAGATCCTGGAACAGAAGCAGCTTTCTTTTGACCTATATCAAAAAGTGAAATTTAAATTATGTCGGGCGAATATTCTAAAATTGTATCTTTTCTTTATTAACTATTAATCAACAGGTCAAACATGCAGTTAAAGCTTGTTTGACCTGTTCATTTTTTCTTTGATGAAAAAACGAACCAAAAAAATCAAGGCTGTCAAATCTTATTTCAAATGAGGATTAAAGTCCATTTACGTTTCCATCATTTGATTTTTGGAGCAGGATTACAGGCTAAAAAAGAGTGGATCTCTTTAAGGAGCTAACTCTTTTTTTTAACGCCTTCCACCCTGCTCCAAAAACCATAACCTTTGAAGGCCCGAAAAAGCCTGGTATTTTATTTTGTCAAGAGTGACCGATTTCGATAAAAGCTTTTCAATTATAACCTATTTACTCGAATTGCTTTTCCTGATACGGCTTAAGGTTTCTTGGGTCATTCCCAAATAAGATGCGATATGTCCTAAGGGAACCTGATAAGCAATGTCAGGAAACTCAGCCAACATGTATTCATACCGCTCTTTGGCTGTTTGAAACTGAATGGCATTCAATTTATTCACTACCTTGGTAAGCATTTCTGTAGTGACAAGCCGGCCCAACTTTTCCATATTGGGATAGGTATCGAATAATTCATCCAACTTCTCTTTTGTTATACTATATATCACAGCATCTTCCAAGATCTCTATATAATACAAGCTTGGGCATTGCTGAAAAAAGCTATCTGCACTGGCCATAAACTTCCCACTACCAAAAAACCATTGGGTAATCTCTTTTCCTGCTTGATTAAGATAATAACTCCTACCCAAGCCACTCTCAATAAAATACAAGGATTTGGACACTTCTCCTTGTCGGACAAGGATTTGGTTCTTAGCAACCGTCTCTTTCTTAAAGTGTCTTAGAATGTCCTCTAATTCTTCTTTAGTAAACGGCACCAAGGCTTTTAAAAAGTCAAAAAGGTTCATATAAATCTATTGGATAGTAAAATACTGATTCAAGCAAATTTAATAGCTATTGATGCGATTCAATGAAATCCGCTATTTTTTTTATTTCTAAGTACTAATTAAAGTTCTGTTAAATTTCCGAAATTGCATAGTTAAGGGGATTAATTTTTAAAATTCCAGCTATTCAAAATTTATGGAACAAAAACTTCAATTGCGAACGGTCAATGTAACCAGATACATGCAAGCACTCAGGGAAGGTGGTTCACTTCCTGCCCTTGCTGCTGCAGATGACGGCTTCAAATATGTGCTTAAGTTTCGTGGGGCAGGTCAACGCGAAAAAGCGCTTATTGCAGAACTTCTTGGCGGGGAAATTGCCCGAACTTTAGGGCTTAAAGTACCTGAATTAGTTTTTGCTAATTTGGATCCTGCTTTTGGTCGATCTGAAGGAGACGAGGAAATCCAGGATTTGCTAAAAGGTAGCCAAGGATTAAATTTAGCTTTGCATTATTTATCCGGAGCGATAAACTATGATCCGGTAGCATCAAAAGTTGAGACGCTCTTAGCCTCCAAAATTGTATGGTTAGATCTGTTTATCACCAATGTAGACCGGACCTTTAGAAACACAAATATGCTGATGTGGAACAGAGAGCTTTGGCTCATTGACCATGGGGCTGCATTTTTATTTCAGCATGGATGGACGAGATGGAAAGAAAATGCAACCAAACCCTTTCCTATTATTGCCAATCATGTTTTGCTCCAGCAAGCAGAAAATCTGGATCAGGTCAATGAAGAATTATCCGCTCTCTTAAGTGAGGAGAAAATAGATGCCATCGTTTCTCTGATTCCTGAGGAATGGCTGCTGGCCGGAAGAGATGGGGACAATGCAGCGGAATTAAGGACAGTGTATACCGATTTTCTAAAGTTAAGATTGTCGTATGCAGATCAATTCACCAAAGAAGCCAATGATGCAAGAAAATCACTTATATGAATATGCCATCCTTCGGGTTGTCCCAAGAGTGGAGCGGGAGGAATTTGTAAATGTCGGAGTCATTTTGTGCGACCACAAAAGTGATTTTCTGGGAGTGAAAATCCACCTTTGCCAAGAAAAAATAAGGGCTTTGGATCCAGATGCAGATTTGGAAATGATTAATGAAAATTTAAAATCTTTTGAGAAGATTTGTAAAGGGGAAAACGATGGTGGCCCAATAGCCAATATGGACCTTGCTTCCAGGTTTAGATGGCTTACGGCTGTAAGAAGTTCAGTAATTCAGACTTCCAGACCCCATCCCGGACTGAGTAAAGACCTCAACAAAACCCTTCAGCAATTATTTGAAGAGTATGTGATGTAATAAAAAATTAAAAGCCGAAACTTTCTACTATCTACCCATTCTCCCAACAGCATAAAAAAAATCCCACCCGGAAAAATTTCACGGGTGAGATAAATATTTAAAAGCCATTCACGCCGCCAGCCACAAGGCTTATCAATAATAAAACGACAAAAATATAAAAGATTACTTTAGCAATTGAGGCCAGTCCGGAGGCTATTCCTCCAAAACCCAATACCGCAGCGATTAAAGCTACAACAAGAAATGTAATTACCCATGTCAACATAATATCAGTGGTTTTTGGTTTAAAATTTATTTAATCAACTCATTACAAAAACCAATCCATTAAACCGGGTAACACCAGCTAAGCCCTTATTGCGGCATATTTTGTGCGATTAAGCTATTTTTTTGATTTATTCAGTCAATAACACTCCTATTTCAGCAAAAGTAGCGGATTGGCCATCCGTTGTACTTTTGGCGATCAATCGAATATACCTTGCGGTTCGGGGTTCGAATTCCACCTGCTGTTCTATGGGACTATTGGCTATATTTCCAAACTCCCCGGACACTGCTTTTTGCCAGTTTTTGCCATCTATACTGGTATGAAATTCAAAATCCTTGATCAATCCGGACATGTACCTGTTTTGTATGGGATAATAAGTAAAGCCTGAAACTTCCTGATTTTCTCCCAGATCTATGCTTGCTCTGTTTTGTTTGCTGGTATAATTGGTGTAAGGATCATCGTCTATAAGCTGATTGGCATCTTTTTCGGGATCAATTACCTTCCACTTTTTCTTGGCCAAAGGAAAAGCGATGGTGATCGGCTCACTAAATTCTCCTGTTACCGGATCTTTGGAGACTGCCTTTAATGTAGCGGGCTGAAGGAGTTCAAAGCTTTCTTTATAAGCAATACCTCCGGATTTGGGGTCACTCCCATCCAAACTATAAAAGGCCTGCAATCCTTCCTCACTAAGGTCAAAACTTACCTGACCATTTTTATCTCTGGCAATTGTAGGGGGTAATAATAATTTGGGGGCATTATAAAAGGCTAGGTGACTGATAACCGGGCTGTCCTTGGCATCATGAATGGTAAATTTTACTGCTGATGTTTTGGTATCCGGAAGCCTAAGAATTCTTTTATAACCTATGGTGGTCTCCTTGGCTAAAGTTTCCCATTGGCCATTCTCATTTTTGATTTCAAGCGCAAAAGACTTTACCCTTTGCCCTAGAGAAATATTCTCTTGCACCAAAAAGCGGTTAAATGTTTGTTCGGCACCAAAATCTATGGTTACTGTAGCCGGCAGTTCACCCGATTTGGGATTCCAAAATGTTTCCATTTCCGGTTGAAGTAAATTGTCTACCGTGAACTTACCATTTTCAGAGGAAGCAGAAAGGTTACTGCTTTCCAATGGAATCTTCCGGCTAAAATCCTCTTTAACTTTTGCCACCAATTTATTAAGCTGTCGCACATCGTTTTCGTGGATTTGTCCTGTTTTATCCACAGGGAAATTCAATAATAAGGAGCTATTCCTACCTATACTATTATAATATATGTCCAACAATTCAGGAAGTGACCTTACTTTATGATCTTCATAGGGGTGGTAATACCAGCCGGGACGGATGGAAACATCGGCTTCTGCAGGTACCCAATGGGTGCCATTCTCTTGTCCGGAAGAATACTTCTTAGCGTATTCCGGCATCCCGCCATAGATAGAGTCCCTCATAAGATTTGACCAGGTGGTAGGATATGCAAAGCCATGCTCATTGCCGACCCACCTAACATCCGGCCCGGCATCTCCGAAGATTACGGCATTGGGCTGAAGTTCTCTTACAATTTCTATCGTTCCGGGCCAATCGTAATAATTCTTTTTATCTACCCTTCGCTCCTCATTGGCCCCACCGTAATAGCCGGTACCTCCGTTGGCACCATCGAACCAGACTTCAAAAATTTCCCCATAATTGGTCAAAAGTTCTCGCAGTTGCTCCCTGAAAACTGTTACATATTCCGGTGTACCGTAGGCAGGGTGATTCCTGTCCCAAGGGGAAAGATACACTCCAAATTTTAGCCCTTCAGCCCTGAATGCTTCAGACACCTCCTTGATAATATCCCCTTTACCATCTTTCCATGCTGCATTTTTTACCGAATGCTCCGTGGTAGCTGTAGGCCAAAGGCAAAAACCATCATGATGCTTTGCCGTAATGATTATCCCTTTCATCCCTGCTTCCTTGCATACCTTCGCCCATTGCTTTGGGTCAAAATCTGTGGGATTAAACAAAGAAGGATCTTCATCCCCCATGCCCCACTCCATATTGGTAAAAGTATTCATGTTGAAATGTGCAAAGGCATAAAATTCCAAATCCTGCCAAGCCAGTTGCCTTTCATCCGGAATAGGATGGACGGGAGAAATGGGCTCAGTTTCACCTTGGCGACAGCCGACCAAAAGCGCAAGAGCAAGAACAAATAGTAATTGGTTACGCATCATTTTTATATTGTTTTTGAAATTGAGAAGGTAAAGTACCAAAATAACTTTTAAAGTATTTAGAAAAATATTTAGCATTATTAAACCCAACCTGATAAGCCACCTCTGAAACCGAAAATTGGTTTTGTTTTAGCAGTTGAGCAGCCCTTTGCAGGCGAATGGATCGAATAAATTCCAAGGGACTTTGCCCGGTTAACGCATTGCACT
>NZ_CAXBOC010000242.1:0-8073 GCF_963976465.1 uncultured Cyclobacterium sp.
AGATAGGTTCGTAATGAAACCTCGTTGGCATAAGGAGCCAATATTATTCGTACCGGAAAATCCCAAGAGGGGAGCTGCAATGAAATAAAGCCTTTATCTGATGCCACCACCTCAATGCCACTATCAAGCTTTCCGGTGGGGATAATGCTGTCATATCTGCTGTAAAAAAATATGCCCATCTCCCTGGCCAAAGGGTCCGGGGCTTCTATAAATTGGCTGCTATCATGATTGCCAGAGATGGCAACCACCGGCCTTTGCCCATTTTGGGAAAGCTTTCGAAGTGTCTTGTACAGCAATTCGATGGATTCATGGCTGGGATTAAACCCATCAAATATATCTCCTGCAAGTAAAACCAAATCAACATCTTCTGAATTGGAAATGTCGATTATTTCTTCGAGGACAAGCTTTTGTTCTGCCAATCGGGAGGCTTCCTGAAGTCTTTTTCCCAAATGCCAATCGGCAGTATGTAAAATTTTGATTTGCTTCATTGTCTAAAATAATATGGTTAACCTATTGGGTTTTAAATGGGGCAAATGGTTGTCAATAGTTAAAGTTGGTAGGCCCATGCATTTACGGGAGCTTAAAATTTAACCTTTATCTGGTACTTGAAAAGCTTCAGTTTGGCTCATTTTTTTTCTGCCAATTAACTCCTTAATCTCTCATTTCAAAGGCAATGATTTCCTCCTGTTTTCTACTAATGCATTAAGAATTGAGAGAGTCATTTACATATTCCATAGATAAATTTACGTTAAAGACAGAGTAGGGCAAGGACATTTCTGTATTTTTGAAGGAATTTTCGCCTGATGAGGTCAAGGCCACTTACTTAAGTGGGATTTGATAATGCCTAAAATGAATGCGAGGCGTTCTGCCCAATAGGTAAAAATCACTTCTCTAAATCTTGGTGGAACAATTGTTGTAAGTAAATACATTATGAAAAGAATTTTGGCTGTAGGCCTTGTGCTTGTCATTGGCTTCCAAAGCATCTCATGGGCACAATCTCCATTCACCTACCCGGACTCCCTTTTGGTTATACAAGAAGGAGTTGCCAGTTATTATGGTGCTCGATTTCATGATCGTCGGACAGCGAATGGAGAAATTTACAATATGTGGGAATTTACCGCGGCCCACAAGCACTTGCCTTTTGGAACCTTGGTGAAGGTGACCAATCAAAAGAACGGTTTGCAGGCAATTGTAAGGATTAATGACCGCTTGCCGCAGAACTCTAAACGAATAATTGACCTTTCCAAAGGGGTAGCCCAGCATTTAGACATGGTAAATGATGGGATCGTTCCTGTGAAACTTTCGCTATTAAGTGCTTCGGCTGTAGAATGGTTGAGAGACCAATACAATACTGTGCCGCAAGATATTCGCCTGAGGAGTTATTATCCTGAAATAAGCGTTCAGAAGGATGAGCAAGAACTTGCTAAAATTAAAAAGAAAGTATTTTGACTGTTCGCGTATAAGTTTTTGACCGAGCAAAGCCCTTCAGATAAACAGTTAAAGGCTGTGGGGTTATGGAAAGGCGAAGAGAGAAAACAAGCATAGCCAATATGTGGATAATGACTCGAGTTTATGGTTTAAATTGGATAGAAATGCTTAGGTAAAAGGCTTTTTATATTTTTTAATGCTGTTCGGTTTATGTTATGGTCGTTGCATTATATTGTTTACTTTTGGTGACTTAAAATCCCTTTAAATTAGCATTGTTATGAGTAAAGTGAGAGCTAAAAAACATTTAGGCCAACATTTTCTTAAAGACTTAAGTGTTGCAGAGAAAATAGCCGGAGCACTTACTGGGCATATGGGTACCAATGTAGTGTTAGAAATTGGACCGGGGATGGGCGTGCTAACTGATTTTTTGTTGGAGAAGAATTGGGATTTACACCTGATAGAAATAGATAAAGAATCTATCCATTTTCTTGAGAAAAAATATGAGCCGGATACACTTACCATCATTGAAGGGGACTTCTTGAATTATTATTTCAAGGATAAGTTAGCGGGGCCTCATGCGATTATTGGCAATTTCCCTTACAATATTTCCAGTCAAATATTTTTTAAAGTATTGGAAAAGAGAGAGCTGGTGACAGAAGTAGTAGGGATGTTGCAGAAAGAGGTGGCGGAAAGGATGACTGCGAAAAAAGGAAACAAGACCTATGGTATTTTAAGTGTTTTGTTACAAGCTTATTATGATGTTGAATATTTATTTACGGTGCCACCGGAAGTATTTGACCCTCCTCCCAAAGTGAACAGCGGTGTGATCCGCATTAGCCGAAACAATGTAGAGAAGTTGGATTGTGATGAAAAGCTGTTTTTCAGACTTGTCAAGCAGGCTTTTAGTACCAGAAGGAAAACCTTAAGAAATGCTTTGAAACCAATGGGCCTTTCAGATGAATTTAAAGCATTACCAATATTAGACTTAAGGGCCGAGCAACTGGGAGTAGATGAATTTGTTCTTTTAACCCAACAAATAGAAACATCTTGGAAGAATTAAACTCATTTGAGCTATCCAAGGAATACCTGGAGGCGCTCAGGGAAAATATAGAAAGTGAAAATGTAGCCTTTATTCAGGAGTCCATGTTGGACATCAATAAAGCAGATGTTGCTGCGATATTGGATGAGTTGGACATGATGGAAGCCCTATTTGTCTTAAGGGCTTTGGATCCTGATTTTTCTGCGGACATTCTCAATGAGCTGGATGAGGATCCACAATACAAAGTAATTAAGGCCATGCCCCCTGAGGAATTGGCGACTTTGATAGATCATATGGACTCAGATGATGCGGTGGATATACTCAATCAACTGGTAGTCAATGATCGGGAAGCGGTGATTAGCCATCTTGAGGTCAAAGAAAAGTCCTTATACATCATTGAGTTACTTCGGTATGACGAGGACAGCGCTGGTGGTTTGATGGCCAAAGAGATCATAAAGGCCAACCTTAACTGGACGGTGGTACAAACCATCGATGAGATTAGGAGACAGGCAGAAAACGTCGAAAAGATCTTCAGCATCTATGTGGTAGACAATAAGGAACAGTTACTTGGAAGGGTTGCCCTGAAAAAGTTGATCTTAGCCTCCTCAAATACCAAGGTGGCTGATGTGTATGAAGAAAACATCATATCTGTTCCCACCTATATGGAAGGTGAGGAGGTGGCCGAAATCATGAGAAAATATGATTTAGAGGCTGTCCCTGTGGTGAATGTGAAAAACAAACTGGTAGGACGAATTACTGTAGATGATATTCTAGACCTGATAAGAGACCAGGCGGAAGAGGATATTCAGGCGATGACAGGTTTCTCAGACGATGTGGAGGAATCCGATTCTGTGTACCGACTGTCAAGAGCAAGATTGCCATGGCTATTGATTGGAATGGTTGGCGGACTATTAGGGGCAGGATTTATCGGCTTCTTTGAAGAAGGGCTAAATGCTGTAACAGCTTTGGCATTTTTTATCCCACTCATAACGGCCACAGGTGGTAATGTAGGCATTCAGTCCTCTACTCTAATCGTCCAGAGTTTGGCGAATCGTTCCGTATTTGAAGATAGCCTGACAAAACGTTTGCTAAAAGTGCTTTTAGTGGCCGTGTTGAATGGACTAGTTTTGGCTTTGTTTGTTATGGGAACGGTGGTTTTTTTATATGATAAGGAGGTTAAGTTTGGCTTGGTGGTAAGTATCGCTTTGTTCAGTGTAGTTTTGCTTGCCTCATTTATGGGAACCCTGACACCGATAATTTTAGATAAGTTGGGGATAAATCCAGCCATGGCATCCGGGCCATTTATTACCACGGCCAATGACCTGATGGGTTTAGCCGTTTACTTTATGGTTGCTACATTATTGTTGAATCTTTAATACATACATGAAAATTTTAATCATTGACCTCATGCATGAGAGCATAGTACCTCTTTTGGAAGAAAAAGGGCATGAGGTGCATTATAGACCTGAAATCGATAGAGAAGGTATTCTCCAAATTCTTTCCGACTACCAAGGGCTGGTAATCCGTTCCAAAACCCCTATAGACAGGGACTTATTGGAAAAAGGGGCGCAATTAAAATTTGTTGCCAGGGCAGGGGCAGGTTTGGATAATATTGACCTGGACTATTTGGAGCAAAATTCCATAGCTCTCTATTCAGCTCCTGAAGGCAATCGAGATGCGGTGGCAGAGCATGCTCTTGGTATGCTCCTGGCTTTGTTTAATCACTATATACAGTCAGATCAACAGGTAAGGAAAGGTGTTTGGGACAGAGAGGGGAATAGAGGAGTGGAGCTGTGTGGTAAAACTGTAGGGATATTTGGCTATGGCAATATGGGGGCGGCTTTTGCTCAGCGACTCAAGGGCTTTGGTGTGAAAATACTTGCCTATGATAAATACAAAAAGGGCTTCGGCGATGAAAATGTACAGGAATGCAGCTTTGAAACCATTCAAGCGCAAGCGGATATATTGAGTATTCATGTGCCGTTGACCGAAGAGACCAGGGCTTTTTTTTCACCTGAGGTGATTCAAGGTTTCAAGAAGCCTTTTTATTTGATCAATACAGCCCGTGGTGAGGTTATCTCTGTCAAGACATTGATACAGGAACTTCGGAGTGGAAAAATAAAAGGAGCTGCTTTGGATGTATTGGAAAAGGAAAAGCTCAAAAGCTTGACACCAATGGAGCGCGCCTCTTTTGAGGAGCTGACCACATTCAAGCAAGTCCTTTTTTCGCCGCATGTAGCAGGGTGGACCAATGAGTCTTACCGGAAGATAAATGAGGTTTTAGTAGCTAAAATTGCCGGTCAATGGAAGGGTTAGTGTCTTAATAAAAGATAGTTAAATTGTAAAATATGAATTCTTATTTTATCTTTGCGTATAGAAAATAATGGAAGCATATGGAAACGGTCTCAAGGTTGAGGCCGTTATTTTATTTAATAAGAGGCTAACAATTAATAAATATGGGAAGCATACAGTATTATACAGAAGAAGGATTGCGGAAGCTCAAAGATGAGCTTCAGTTCCTAAAGACCAAGGGCAGAACAGACATTGCCAAGCAAATTGCGGAAGCCAGAGATAAGGGTGATTTGAGTGAAAATGCAGAATATGATGCAGCCAAAGATGCTCAGGGGCATTTGGAATTGAAGATTGCCAAACTGGAAAACGTCATTGGTAATGCCAGGGTATTGGACAACTCCAAAATGGATACGTCTAAGGTAGGTATTCTATGCACTGTAAAAATAAAAAATGTAAAAAATGGCATGACAGTTTCCTATACTTTGGTTTCTGAGGAAGAAGCTGATCTTAAACAAAATAAGATTTCCTCAGCATCTCCCTTTGGTAAAGGCCTTTTGGGAAAGAAAGTCGGAGATATTGCTCAAATCCAAGCCCCTGCCGGTTTGGTAGAATTTGAAGTGCTTGAAATAAGCATATAATTTTTTAATCCCGGTTGCGATGCATCGGGATTTTTTTGTGATCAATCATTAACTTCCTTACTTATGCCTTCTATTTTCACAAAGATTATCAACAGAGAAATCCCGGCACATATCGTTGCTGAGGATGAGCAACATATTGCTTTTTTAGACATCATGCCCTTGGTAAAAGGCCACGTATTGGTGGTGACCAAGGAAGAAGTAGATTATATCTATGACCTAGATGATGAATTGTATGCTAGTCTTCACCTTTTTGCCAAGAAAGTAGCCAAAGCCCAGGAATCGGTCATCAAATGTACCCGAATAGGTGTCGCCGTAATAGGCTTGGAGGTGCCTCATGTACATATTCATTTGGTGCCTCTAAGGAGCATGGATGATATTAATTTTAGCAGGCCGAAACTTAAATTGGAAAAAGAGGAAATGGAAGAAATAGCCTCAAAAATTAAGCAAGCTTTCGATAAAGCGAATTAAAACCTTCCTCTATCCCGGTGGCTGAGCGGAGCCAAAGCCTTAGGGTGACGAATTCGAAATTACCTACCCCTTCCGCTCGTGGTCAGGTTACCTTGCCACCAAGCCCATTGGATTTACTTTTGGACTGACTCAATATTAAATTTGGAATGCAAAAAGCTGTTCTGAAAACTCAAATTCCCCCTTTAAAAAAAAGTGGGATTTAGGTTTTTCAGGAATTAGGAATAGGTTCTTGATTTAACACTTTAACAGCTCATTAAAATATTTTCATTCTAGCCTTAAAATAACTTTTATGAAACTCCCCCTTTTAAGGGGGCAAGGGGGATTTTTTTGAAAACGTACCAAGTATTAAATTGTAATAATAGATTTAGATTCCTTCTTAAATAAGTTTACAAATTAATGTTAAAATACTGCAATTGGCTCTATTTTACAATTGAGTTCAGTTTAGCATCTTTTTACTTCACCATTGCGTTTATTTCCTTCATCCTTGTCAGTTTTTACTGCAAAGCTGAACCTAAAAACACCAATATTTAACCAAAAAGCCGAAAACTTCCACTTATTAACTTCAATTCCCCACTTCCGAACCGCTCGCTTTCATATAAAAACCTGACAGGAGGAGTTCCGTAGTCCCCTTACCCACTTCCGAAGTACCCCAAATCGTTTTCGAGATCAGCATTTTATGGTAAAAATGTCAGTCTTTTTATCTATTATTCAAAATGTTGTCATTTTTTAGTGGAAATCTTCAGTTTTGAGGTGAAAAGCCCCACTTCTGAACTCCAACGTTTGAGTTCAAAACCTCAAGCTTGTCAGTTTTAAGTCCACCTACCTATTTGCGAAGTGGGGGAGGTGACTTTTTAGGTGGATAGAGGTACTTATTAAGTACCCCTATTTGGGAAAGATCTCATTGCTTCCCTCACAGATAGGTGCCAAAACTTTTTACAAAGCCTTAGGCTTACTTATTGGGCAGAGGAAGTGAAATGGAAATATGAATCCGCTGATACAAACTGTACAAATCCCTCTTTCAACAAAGGGGGATTTTTTACGTGAAATGTAAACCTAAAGTAGTATTTAAATTTTAATAGGTAAACTTTTTTTAGGACAAGTATCCATTACTTATAAATCCCGAATTGCTCAAATATTTCGCCCCTGCAGGGCTTAGGTTGCAATACTGATTTTCTACACAGGGCTTCACCCTGTGCTATTGTATTTGTCCCTTTCAGGGCCGGGATTGATTTGTAGGAGTTTGTGCTTAACCACCTTGGATTTTTAGTTGAAAATGAACATATAAAAGGGATATTTTTCATTTAGCCCTGAAAGGGCATAGTAACTTAGCACAGGGTGTCAGCCCTGTGGAAATAGGTGAAAATTTTAAATCCTGAGCCCTGAAAGGGTGGCAATCTCAGTTTGTCCTTTTCAGGATCCGGATAATTTCGGCTAAGATTCAAATTATTGAGAGATAAAAAAATAAATCCATCTTTTTCATATTAACTATTTAGTAAATTTCATACTAACTTATTTGTATTTTAAAACCTAAAAAAGTAATTTGAATAGAATTAATTATGTTTTATCCTAAATAACCATCTTATGATTACGAAAAATGCAGTTTCTATTCAATTTCCGGAAGCGGATCTTCGGGCCGTAAAAGAAGCTTTGGCCACCTTGAAAACCATCCTTGGTCCACAGCTGATTGCACTTAGCCCATCCGAGCGTCAAACAGTACCCAAAATGAGTGATGGTACCCTTCCCTTTGTGGAAAAGGTAATGGATTATGCCCAATCTGACAGTCAGTTTTTACCTCCTTACGTTGATTTGCAAGAATTGGAGAAAGACTGGTTGGCTGTAAAAGAGCTGATGCCGCTGCTAAGAGATTTGCAGCAGTTGGAAAGCAATCTAAACGATACCCTGATGATGGCAGGCTCAGAGGCCTATGTGGGAGCGCTCAGTTATTACAATTCCGTGAAGTATGGTGCCAAAGTAAATGCTGCTGATGCCAAGGTGATTTATGAAGACCTGAAACAAAGATTTGATAAATCAGCAAATAGGGCATCCAATTGAACTGAAACCTAAAAATGAAAAGTTGCTTATGTCACCTACAACAAGTTGATAGGTACAGTCGGGATGTTTCAGGCTGTACCTATTTTTTTGCCTTATTTTGCTTCAACCCGAAATATGCAATAGACAATCTATTACGTGCTGAAATCGCTTCAAAAT
>NZ_CAXBOC010000243.1:0-8065 GCF_963976465.1 uncultured Cyclobacterium sp.
CTAGAACCAACACCCTCTGGGCCATCCGGGAAATCTCGGAAGCATCATGACTCACCAAAAGCGTGGTCAAGCCATATTCTTGGTGAAATTTAACAATATATTCCTGCAGGTTTTTCCGCATCTTCATATCTAATGCAGACAATGGCTCATCCAAAAGTAAGACCTTAGGCTTTCTCACCATGGCCCTTGCCAAAGCAATCCTCTGCTTCTGTCCTCCGGACAACTTCACTGGACTGTGATCAGCAAGCTGCTCCATTCCTATGCTTTGCAATAAGTCCATAACAAAACTTTTGTCTTGCCTTTTTTCCAAGGCAAACACCAGGTTCTCAAAAACTGTCATATTGGGAAAAATGGAATACTCCTGAAAAATCATCCCAATATTCCGCTTTTCGGCTTTTAAAAAAACCTTTTCTGTAGTGTTTACCCAAGCCTCCTGATCTACGGTCAACAGGCCCTCATCAGGCCGCATCAAGCCTGCAATCATGCGCAAAACACTAGATTTACCCACTCCTGAAGGCCCATATAGCCCTACTAGCTCGCCCTTTTGAATACGGCAAGAAAGATCCAAGGCTATTTTACCTTCTGCTCCCGACAGCGTTTTTTTAAGTAACAACTCAATCATAGGAGAGCAATCGATTTTTCCTATGATTGATTAGGTAAGTCATCAGAAGCACTGAAAAAGAAAAGGCTATTAATAGCAAACTGTATTGGTTGGCCATCTCATAGTTCATCCCCTCCACCTCATTATAAATGGCCACAGAAATCACTCTGGTTTCTTCAGGAATATTTCCGCCCACCATTAACACCACGCCAAACTCCCCAATAGTATGTGCAAATGTGAGTACCCCTGCTGTGATCAAAGCATTCTTCATATTGGGCAAAAGTATATGAAAAAGGGTCTGCCAAGAACTTTTTCCCATCGTTTTGGCTGCATCAAGCCAGGCGTTTGGAATACCGGAAAACCCGGATCGCAGCGGCTGAACCATAAATGGAAGACTGTAAATAATCGAAGCCAAAACCAAGCCGTGAAAGGTAAAGACCAAGCGCAAATCAAAATAATTTTCCAAGAATTGCCCCAGCTTATTCTCTGGACTAAAAGCCAATAGAAGGTAAAAGCCCAAGACCGTGGGTGGCAAAACCAGAGGCATACTGACCAAAGCCTCTACGACATATTTAACCTTATATTTACTATATGCCAACCAATATGCCAAAGGAATTCCTACCAGAAATAGCAGGCCGGTGGTCAAAGTGGCCAATTTTAAGGTCAATATAAAAGGTTCAAAATTCATTATTCTTCTTCTTGAACAAAGCCATAAGTTTTGAAAATTTCTCTAGCTGTCGGAGATTTTAAATAATCGAAAAACAAAGCCGCCTCAGCATTGCCTTTGCCAAATTCCGTTATGATGGCTCCTTGGTGCAAAGGATTATGGCTCTTTGCAGGCAATAGATAATAGCCCTTACCATATTTTTTCATGGTAGGAGCAAGGGCGAGGGAAAGGGCTATTATGCCAACATCTGCCGCACCTGTAGACAAAAATTGGGCAGTTTGAGAGATGTTTTCACCCAAAACTATTTTGGAACGAATGCCATCATATAACTGATAAAATAGCAGACTTTCCTTAGCTCGCTTACCATAAGGAGCATGGTTTGGGTTGGCAATGGCTACCTTTTTTAAGTTCAAACGACTTAGCCCTTCCAAAGTGGATGCATCACAATCAAACTTTCTGCTCCAAAGTACCAACCTTCCTACACCATAAATATGAATGTCAGACCCACTAAGTCCCTTTTTGATCAGCAATTTGGGATATTCTACATCTGCAGACATGTACAAATGGAAAGGTGCCCGGTTGGAAAGCTGCTCATATAGTTTACCCGAAGAGCCATAAATCGGCACCACCTCTTTACCCATGTCTTTAGTATAAACTTCAATGATATCGTCCAAAGCAAATTTTAAGTCCGAAGCAGCAGCCACACGAATGGATTGCTGGGCATGTAGGGAGTGAAAGCCTATTAAATAAAACAGCGTAAAAATTGCAAGATAAGGGTAGACACTCTTCATTGTACTGGTTTGGCAAAAGCGTTGTTTTGGGTCTGATTTGGCTTAGTTTCTAATTCATTTAAAGATAGATTGAATGCCCTTCTTTTCCAATTCAAGCCTATTTTTCCTTTTAATTTCTCTTACTCTGAAAGGGAATTTACAAAGGTAAGCATTTAAACCCAAAGCCAACCAACCGTGAGATTACAAGGTCAATTCCCTATCACAAGATTTAGCTTTCCCCACATCTCATCATGAAAGATTATCGGCACCAGGGCATCATTAGGGGCTTCTCCCATCCTCACCACAACCAGCTTTTGCTCAGGCACTACCTCTACAAACTGCCCATTTTTACCCATTCCTGCAAACAAGTCATCCGGAGCATGATCTGACAAATTTTTATGAAAAGAGCTGGCAAGCGCCGGGAAAATGATCTTACTTTTGCCATTTAGCCACCATAAATAACCATAAGAAGGATTGAGTTCTTGGGAACTATTGACCATTTGTTGGTAATATTCCTCCGAATAAACTGCTTGATTATCTTCCCAAATGCCTTTGTTTAAGGTAAGCAAGCCAAATCTGGCCATGTCCCTAGCGGTACTCCAATACACATTGTTATATCCTAAAGGAACCCACCTTCCATCCATGCCGGTGATAGATTCTATTTTCTGATCAGTAAAACTATTGTAGCCCATACCCGAAGCATTGCTGATCACGCTTTCCAATAAGGTATAAGCAGCATTGTGATAGTACCATTATGTTCCGGCATCTGTTCTATACTCCAAGCAAGAAGGTGCCGTACAATCCAAATCCGAAACCTCATAATCCAAACCCGTGCTCATGGTCAGCTGATGCTTTATCGTGATTAAATCTTCCTTTTCTTGATTCAAAGAAGTCCAGCCCTTGCCCAAATAATCAGAGGTTTTATCATTAATTGACAATAACCCTTCTATATCTGCTGTACCAACAAGCGTAGCGGTCAATGTCTTACCCGCAGATGCCCAATACCACATACTCCTTTCATCAAATGCTGCCGTGTTTAAAATATTGTTACCCCAGTATTTTTCAACGACAATTTTGCCATCCTTAAGGACAATAAATGCCCTGGTTTTATTGTCCTCCAAATAGGTGTACAGGTTTTCTAATGCCAAATCATCCCAGCCTAGGGTATTAATTGGAATTGATTCCCAGAAATCTGTTTCGGCGGGCGGAAAATACAATTCATTTTCTTGATCCTCCGGAAGAACATTCTCTTCACCACAGGATAAAAATAATCCTGCCACTAAACCAACTATTAAAATATATTGCTTCTTCATCTGTATCACAATTTCTGAAAGAGAAAAAAGCTTAAAGCCCTACCAATTCATACATCTTTTTAACCTTATCAAGGTCAATTTCAGCACTTATTTCGAAAAAATAATTCAATTGCCATTTTTGACTTTTCCTTGCTTGTGCATTCAAAATTGTTTCCCACTCAGGATAAACTCTAAACGCCCTTTTCCCTTCCTTTTCATGGGTACTTAGCAAGCCATATTTAGCCATTGCTGTTTTAGGGAAAACAAATTGTCCCAATCGACCGGCTGAGCAAATGTTAACAATTAATAATTCAAAAGGGTCCGCTAGAGTAAATGGAGCTATTGGCCCATCTCCATCTCGCTTCCAAATGGTAACAAATTGCCCGGATTTCTTTGGCGTAATCTTGGCTTGTCTGCAAATCACGGCTATTCCATTCAATTTAAATTGACAAGCATGATAGGCCTTGGACTCGCTTTCCCACGCAAAGTCGCTTATATCAAGCCCACATTGTTCATATACATCTTGTTTTACCAGCTTGAGGATTTTATTCATCTACCTTACTTTACAATAGCCCTTTTATTACCTGCTGAAATCGCTTCAAAATTAGCCGTAAGTTGCTGATTTCAATTTCACCATAGCGATGTTAAACTAAAATCTCGAAACAGCGCATTTTTCTAACAATTTCAACCCTCTCTGAGAAAGTTTAGGAAATCCTTTTCTTCAATCCGATTTGAAAAAGCTGTCCAAATTATTCTACAGTAAATCTAACCAATACTTCCTTATCAAATAATATATTCGTAGACCAATTTAATTCACCATCACAAGTAGGGTTTTCAAAACGATAGAAATATAGCCTGTGTTGGGGCAAATTTGTGAATACTTTTCATCATCGAAAGATTTAATCATTAAGAAACCATTGAAAACAAATAGAGGTTTGTGATGATTAATTAGACGGAAAAAATTCTAAAGTCCTAAAACGCCTTATTCTCCATGGGTATTAAATGAATAAAATTTTTGAATCAGGAAGGCTCTATTAATAGTTCCCAATTATTTCAAAACACTTTTAATTACCTTCAAATCCCCATCTATATCCTTTGGGATTGGTAAGCCTAAGACCTCACACATCAAAGGAAAAACATGGACAATACCCAAGGGAGCTAGGGTGTAGGCTGATTTAAAAGCAGGTCCCTTGGCATAAAAAATGCCATGCATTGCCTTGTTTTTTGGCTCAAAACCATGCACACCAATGGCTTTAATATTGTGTTTGATCATCAACTCTTTCTTTTTACCGGGTAAAAAATAATAGCCGTAGTCCGGTATTAACTGGATCGCACCCCAATCTTTGCTCTTTGGTCTATTAACAAATCCCGGAATATCTTCCGGCGTATATACCTCAAAATGATCCCTTCTTTGCTTAAACGAATGAATCAATGCCTCTGTATTGACACCTTGGTGTGGGTAGATGTTAACCATCGCTCCATTGTCTACTGCCCGGTACAAACTGTCATTTTTAATAGAACCTATGGGAATGATATTGGAAGCAGGAAGGTCTACCATGCCATGGTCAGAAACAATCACTATATTTACAGGAAGTCCAGTTTCAGCCACTCCTTTAAAAAGTTGTCCTAAATGGTTGTCCAATGCATAGAGGGCCTCTTTTATTTTCTCTTCATTCCCCGGACCATAATCATGACCTGCCTTGTCCATGTCTTCAAAATACATGGTAATTAAATGAGGCCTTTTATCTTCAGGCATTTTCAGCCAGTCAAGGGCTTGAGCTATCCGCTCCTCATTTTTTACTTTGGAATCATAGGAATGATAATAGGTTGGATGTATTCCTTGAATATCGGCTTCTGAGCCTACAAAAAAATAACTAGCGGTTACCATATTGGCCTTATTGGCTTCCTGCCAAATTGGAGAACCTTTATAAAACCTGCCATCAGTAGCCGTTTCTACATTTTTATAATCATACAGCTTTTCTTGTTCATGACTATAAAACGAATTTCCCAAGATCCCATGGTTGTCAGGATACATTCCGGTAACTATGGAATAATGGTTTGGAAAAGTCTTGGTCGGATAAGCGGGAATTAAAGCTTCCGAACGAACACCTTCTTTAACAAAAGCATCTAAGTTTGGAGGCTTGTATTTCTTCATATAATCCCATCTAAACCCATCCAATGATATTAATAATAAATAAGGCTTTTTCTGAGAAGTTTTAGAATTGACAGTCGTAGCAGTTTGTAAAGAACCATGCATTTTCCGGCTACAGGAAAAGATACTTGCCATTCCTATTATCAGTATCAAGAAACCACCAATAACTCCCTTTTTCATAAATACTAAAATATGGATTATGCTATTTTGGACAAATGTATGAGATTTTAGTTTTATATAAACCTGCAGCAATTATTCATTCTTACTCCTTAACTTTTTTAAAGATATATCCCGAAGGGCTCTTGGTATAGGCAATGCCTCGTCTTTTGGTAATGATTTCCTCCCGTGTTGGTATTACTCCGCTCTTTGGAATCAGGTAATCGCTCAGTTTATTTTCTGAAATGGAAAATTTATCATCCGCTAGCCTTCTATAAACAGCAGTCAATTGATAGGAAGGGTCTAATGAAGCAAGGCTTGCATCCCCATGTGAATTGTTACATACCAATAGACCTCCAATTTTTAGATAAGACTTGACTGCTTGCCCTACAAAGCCTGCATATTGAGAGATCACCAAATCAAAATCTTTGGCAAGCCCCTTAAAACTTTGCTCATAATCTTGTTGATAAAAACGGAATATTGCCTCTTCTTTATACCTTTTATTGGTTGAAACAAAAGCCAAGGTTTCCGGATCTTCAAAAAACTTGAAAGTATTTTTAAAAGAATCTGCATAAATCACCTCAGAAAACACCAAAGAAGGTGTAATATGTACATGGGAACCGGGGTAGAATACCTTATCAATTGAATATTTATCGTTTAATGCAACAAAAAGACCGATGGACGTATGCTCTTTGTCTACATGAAACTTTTTATATAGCTTGGGAATAACCATTGGTTTTTAACTTATGAATGGAAGTGAAACATGCCCTGCATATTGCCACTGATTACCATTACTAAGCTAGAGGGATTTTGGCAAAATTAAAAACACAATATTGATTTAAGAAAAGTAGTGAGGCCTACCTACCCCATTTGGCATAACCGAAATAGGATTTCTACCAAAATGGACGAACAAATTCTATCATTCCAGTAATTCAAAAAAAAATTTAATAATTAAAAATCCATTTTATGTTGGCTTGCTTTAAAAATCAGAAATAGGCCGAAGGCTAACATTCCTAAGGCAATCACTCCTAAAACTACCCCGCCAAATTCATTTTGGATAAAATTAAAAGCATCTTTTGTTCCTCCTGATTTCGAAGCATCATAGGAAATGGCAGCTCTTACAGTTAGGTAGGCTATTACGCCCACAACTATGCCTCGAGAGGTATAGCCGACACGACCGGAACTAATCATTAATTGCTGGGCTTTGTTATTCATCCCTGATTCTTTGACCTTGTCCTTAAATTTACCTGAGAAGGCAATAAAAATCTGAATGATGGCCCGTATTAAAAATATTAAGGCAATAGACGCAACGATCCACCGCCCATATTCCTGTGATAAAAGCTGCTGAATCATTGATTCTTTTCCTCCACCATTGCCGCCACTTCCGCCCCCAATCAACAATTGTAGGGCATTAAAGATGATAAAAAGGTAAAATATACCACTGGAAAAATATCCCAACCTGTACATTATACCTTTGGAATCGTTTCCCTTATCCTCAGTATCTTTAAAGGTTTGATACATTCTCCAAAAAACATAACCTGCCAAGCCCAACACCACCAGCCAAAGTAATACTTGTCCAAAGGGTTGATCAATTACGAACTTTAGGGCACCATTGCTTCCGGTTTTTTTACCTCCCCTACCAAAAGCCTCCCATGCTGTTAGCCCTCCAATTAAAAGATAAACGACTCCTTTGGTTCCTATTCCGAGACGGGCAATTTTTTTCTTTTTTTGCTTGCTCGGATTCAAATCTGACTTTTCCATATATGGGTTGGTTTATCATAAAAAATTCAAATTTGATGCCAAAGAATATTGATCCCCAATCATTTATAAAAAAACCTCCAAGTCAATTGGCTTTTGGACCTGATTGAATTGGAGGTAGATATCCCAATACTTTATTATTATTAATGTGTACTAGTCATTATATCTGTCAATACCTTCTTGAATACCTCAACAGGTTGGGCTCCCGTCAAGGCACTTTGCTTGTTAAAAACAATGGTTGGGACAGACCTGACACCTACATTTTGCCAATATTCTTCCTTGCTTTTCACTTCCTTTCGAGCTTCTAAATCCTCTAATCTGGCCAAAGCCTCGGAGGCATTTAAGCCAACATCCAGCAAGGCTTCCTTTAAGACTTCCCTGTCGGAAACATCTTTTCGCTCACTGAAAAAAGCAGTGGTCAGTCGCATCTTTAATTCTGTTTGTTTGCCAAACTCCTCGGCATACTCCAATAAGACATGGGCTTCAAAGGTATTGGACATGCGCATTCCTTCAAAATAATCGAACTTAAATCCCAACTCATCTCCGGTCTCTGTCATCATTTCCTGAGACTCCTTTTGTTGTTCTAGCGTACTGCCATATTTTTCGGCAATGTGCTCATGAAGATCCTGCCCTTCGGCAGGCATATTGGGGTTCAACTCAAAAGGCTGC
>NZ_CAXBOC010000244.1:0-8029 GCF_963976465.1 uncultured Cyclobacterium sp.
TGTTTGATTCCGCCAATTGCCAGGATACATGCATCAGGTGGGTTAATAATAGCAGTAAACTCTTCTATACCAAACATCCCCAAATTAGACACAGTGAAAGTATTACCTTCCCAATCTTTTGGCTGCAATTCTTTGTTTTTAGCTTTTCCTGCCAAAGATTTGGCTTCTTGTGAAATTTGAGATAAGGATTTATTATCTGTAAATCGAATAACAGGAACCAATAATCCATCGTCTATAGCTACAGCCATGCCAATGTGAACATGATCATTGTATCTGATTTTGTCTTCCATCCACGCAGAATTAACTGCCGGATGTTGTTTAAGAGAGGCAGCGGCTGCTTTGATGACCATATCATTGAAAGATATTTTCACTGGAGCAACTTCATTCATACTTTTTCTAGCCTCAATCGCTTTGTCCATGTTGATTTCCATGGTCAAGTAAAAATGAGGTGCAGTGAATTTACTTTCTGCCAATCGCTTGGCAATCACCTTCCTCATTTGAGAGACTTTTACATCAGTATAGGACTCTTGACCTATGGCAACGCCATCTGCCGAATCACTGCTTGATGCAGCGGTAGCTGCAACTTTTGAAGGATCAAAATTCTCTATGTCCTTTTTAATTATTCTGCCGTTATCACCGCTTCCTTGAACGAGTGAAATATCTATGCCTTTTTCGCTTGCCATTTTCTTGGCAAGAGGAGAGGCTTTAATTCTTCCTTTGTCCATTGTACTGGTTGAAGAATCAGCCACTCCATTTGACGGCTTACCTTCCTCAGCTTTTGGAGCAGATTTCTCCTCTTTAACCGGTTCAGCTTTTACTTCTTCAGCACCCGATGATTTTTGTTGATGGGCTTTAAGTAAGGTTTTATAATCGGCATCTTTTTCACCAATAATGGCAATGACTCCATTTACCTCAACTGACTCACCCTCAGACACGCCAATATATAGTAGGGTTCCATCGTCATACGACTCCAGTTCCATGGTTGCTTTATCAGTTTCCACCTCGGCCAAGACATCACCTGACTTGACTTCATCTCCCTCCTTTTTCAACCAACTAGCGATGGTACCTTCTTGCATGGTGTCGCTCATCTTAGGCATGGTAATTACCGTTGCAGCAATTCCTGACACATCTATTTCAGAAGTAGTTTCTTTAGCTTTATCTTCAGACTTTTCTTCAGCTGCATCTTCCTTAGTTTCAGTAGAGGCGCTTTCCGAGCTTCCTCCTGAGTCCACATCTTTCAAGAGATCGTCTATATTCTCACCTTCTTCACCCAGAATGGCAATTACACCATTGACAGGAACAGCATCTTTTTCCTTTACGCCAATGTGAAGCAAGGTACCCTCATCGTATGATTCTAGTTCCATGGTCGCTTTATCAGTTTCCACTTCTGCCAGAATATCTCCGGGTTTTACTTTATCACCTACCTTTTTCAACCATTGAGCAATCACCCCTTCTTCCATGGTGTCGCTCATTTTGGGCATTCGTATTATTTCGGCCATAAGTTAAATTATTCGAATTCATATTTTCAGCAATCCAAAAATAGTTCTTAAAATATGTTTATTCAAATTTAATAATAGTATTTTCACGTAAGATAGAAAAGTGAATCGTGTAAAGTCATAGAATGCCAGTAGTTAAAACATCAAAATATCTCCGAAATCAACTTCTTTTTAATGGCCATTTACAAACCATATACCCTGCCATTTTCAGAAAAAAAGTTGTATTACCATTTGAAAGGGAGAGAATTAGCACTTCTGACGGGGATTTCTTGGATCTTGACTGGTTAAGAAATGGCAAAGACACTTTGGTGATTTTGAGTCATGGTCTGGAAGGAAATAGCCAAAGACCATATATGACAGGAATGGCAAAAATGTTTTTTGAATCAGGTTATGATGTTCTGAATTGGAATTTTAGAGGCTGTAGTGAATCAATGAATGCTTTACCAATCTTTTATCATTCAGGAGCTACTTATGATTTAGACCTGGTAATATCTCATGCTGCCAAAAACTATTCCAACATCCACCTTATCGGTTTTAGTTTGGGGGCTAATCTTACACTAAAATACCTCGGTGAGACCTCTTGGAAAAGTAAAATTCATATTAAAAAAGCCGTTGCCATATCCGTCCCTTTGGATTTAGGAGGTTCCTGTGATAAAATAGACGAATTTGGAAATAAATTATATGCCTATAACTTTCTATATTCCTTAAAGCAGAAAATAAGAAAAAAAGCTTTACACTTTCCGGAAAAATTATCAATCGATAAACTCTCCAATATACATTCACTTAGGGATTTTGACAATGAATTTACAGCCCCTCTGCATGGGTTTAAAGATGCCACCGATTATTACCAGCAATGCTCATCCCTTTATTTTCTACCTCAAATTAAACATCCAACTTTGGTTTTGAATGCAAAAAACGACCCTTTTTTAAGTAGGAATTGTTTTCCAACCAATGCAGGAAAATATAAGGCAACATTGTACTTAGAGTACCCTAAGCATGGAGGCCATGTTGGATTTAGCCCAAGAACGGTAAAGGAAAGGTTCTGGTCAGAAACAAGGGCTTTGGAATTTATCCAAAATAAAAATTTTAATTAGGATTTTGATAAAAATAATATGTGTGGAAGATATTCGCTCGCAAAATCAAAAATGGAACTAGAAGAACGATTCCAGGCAGAAATGCTGGAAGACTTCAAACCCCGGTACAATATTGCACCTTCTCAACTTGTTCCTGTCATCACTTCCGACAGCCCAAAAGGCTTTTCTCATTTTTATTGGGGAATTACGCCGGCTTTTGCCAAGAACAAGCCTGTGGCCAATAGACTTATCAATGCTAGGTCAGAAACCATAACAGAAAAAGTATCTTTTAAGAACGCCTTTAAAAAGAGCCGCTGCTTGGTACCGGCAGACGGCTTCTTTGAATGGAAGAAGGTAGGAAAAAAAACCAAGGTCCCTTATAGATTTGTCTTCCTTGATGAATCTTTATTTTCATTTGCAGGAATATGGGAGGAATTTGAAACTGAAAAAGGGGAAATTGCTCACACCTTTACTATATTAACGACCAGACCAAACGGTCTAACCGCTGAAATACATGATAGAATGCCGGTAATCCTAAAAAATGAAAATGAAGAAAAGTGGTTGAATCTAAATACCAGCGAAGAGGAGCTACTTAGTATGCTGTCCCCCTACCCGGATGAGCTAATGACCAAATACACCGTTTCTCCTATGGTTAACCAAGTAATAAATGACAGCCCTTTTGTAATCAGGAAAACACTCCCAATGGATCAATTTGGTAACTATACCCTTTTTGGATAATGCATACAATCCATACTATTGACCTGAAGTTTCAAAAAGTTGAAAAAACCATCGCCAGTTTTCTTATTCAAGGCATGGGTAAACCCGTATTAATTGAAACCGGCCCCCACAGTACATGGAATCAGTTGAAATCAAGCTTACAACATCTTGGTTTTAAACCCAAAGATTTAGCTGCAGTTCTTTTAACTCACATACATTTTGATCATGCAGGAGCAGCATGGGAATTTGCTAAAGCCGGCGTAAAGGTATACCTCCACCCAAAGGGTTTGGAACACTTATCCAACCCCGAAAGGCTTTGGAACTCTGCCGCTAAGATCTATGGCAATGAACAAATGGATACCTTATGGGGACCAATGGAAAGTATTGACCAAAGTTTGCTGGTTCCTGTGGAAGACAAAGAACAGGTTTTGATTGAAGACCTAACCTTCATTCCCATTCACAGCCCGGGCCATGCCAGCCACCATATTGCCTGGCAATTAGATGACATGATATTTACTGGTGATGTGGGCGGGGTTAAAATAAATGATGGGCCTGTAGTTCCTCCTTGCCCTCCTCCCGACATTGATATTGAAGCATGGAAGGCCTCCGTTGCCAAAATATTAGATCGCCAACCTAAGGGATTGTACTTAACTCATTTTGGTAAAATCATCAATCCAAAAGAGCACCTGGACCAATTGATAGAAATTCTTGATGACTGGGCCCGTTGGATAAAAAAAAGGTTTGACAATAAGGATCAAGTTGATGATATCACGCCTGAATTTATGAAATACACCGCCAAGCAGTTGGAAAGTAAAGGTGCCGACAAAAATCTTCAGAAGCTATATGAACTAGCCAACCCTAGTTGGATGTCAGTAGGAGGTTTACTTAGGTATTGGAAATTGAAAAAAGAAAACCGATTATGATTTTCATAATTTGACAAAAACACCAAAATTGATTTTTCAATTAAATTCAACATATTTGTTGTCCAACTAATATCAATAGTAAAATGCTGAAATCAATTATCGCAGGTGCCGGCCATTGCTTACCGGAAAGAGTCGTAACAAACGATGACCTTTCCAAAATGATGAATACCAATGATGAGTGGATCGTAGAGAGAACAGGTATTCGGGAAAGAAGGTGGTTTACACCGGGTGTGGACACTGTCACCAGCATGGCAAAAAATGCATCAATTATGGCTATTCAAAATGCCGGAATTGAAACTAACGCTATTGATTTTATCATTTTTGCAACCGTTACACCGGATTATTTTATCCCTGGAAATGGGGTGTTGCTTCAAAGAGAACTTGGTTTACAGGGCATTGGAGCATTGGATGTAAGAAATGCCTGCTCAGGATTTATTTATGCCCTCTCCATTGCGGATCAGTTTATCAAGACAGGTATGTACAAAAACATTCTTGTAGTAGGAGCAGAAATTCAGTCTTCAGCATTAAGTAAAAATGATGAGGGTAGATCCAGTGCCGTCATTTTTGCAGATGGGGCAGGTGCAGTAGTTTGTAGCGCTACTGAGGATAAAAACAGAGGGATCCTTACTACTCACCTGCATGCAGATGGCGATTTTGCTGAAGAACTATATGTTAAAGACCCTGGAAGTAGCCGAGAAATTAGACTTTCTACCCCCTTAATCGAAAGTGGCTCTTTTAATTTATCAATGAATGGAAACACAGTTTTTAAACATGCGGTATTGAGGTTTAAAGAGGTGATTGAAGAAGCTTTAAATGCCAATAGTTTCCATAGCTCTGACATTGATTTATTGATCCCTCATCAAGCAAACCTGAGGATTAGCCAATACATCCAAGAAAAAATGGGGTTAAGCGATGCACAGGTCTTCAACAATATCATGTATTATGGAAATACCACTGCAGCTACAATTCCTATCGCTATAAGTGAAGTTATGCAGCAAGGGAAAGTCAAATCAGGCGACCTGGTCTGTCTGGCAGCCTTTGGTAGTGGCTTTTCTTGGGCTTCAGCTCTGATAAGATGGTAAAAAATCATGACGATACTGGTTCAATCTCCACCTTAATTCAAATCACGAAAGAAAAGGAATTATTTGAAAACATAAGTCGGGCAAAAAAAGAATTTATTCATGCATTGTCTCTGGTAGGAAATCGTATTCCTTTTAATAAAATTGAGGAGATCCATGATGAGCATAAAGGCATTAAAATCAGCCAAGGCAATGAATTGCAAAGCTGCCCCTATCAAGTGTTAGACATTGTGAGGGATTTTGATCTTAACACCGGGTTAAATATCAGAATCCTACATTGGTGGGGAAGAGGAGCCTATTTCCTTGTCTTTTATGGTGCAAATCACCCCTTAATTGTAAAGCCCAATAAACTATTCAAATGGTTAAAGTATAAATCTTTTGATTTGTGCACCACCGGCCTTTGGGATTATAAGGGAATAATCGATCAAAAAAAGATTATTCCAAGCAGTAGTCTAACTCTAGAACTGATGATGAATCACCTTAAAAGTGAATTTCCTTTTCAAATAATTAAACCAATCTCATTTGATAATCTCAGTACGCTTCGTCAAAAATTGGAAGCAGAATTTATAGATTTTCATGCCTTTCATCTTGAGAGATAAATTTTAGTTTTTGGTTTTAATTAAGTTAGCAATAGCTATAAATAGAAATATTGTTAAACTTTCACCGAATGAAATGTAATTTTTTAACTATATAATGTAAATTGGAACCAAGATTGTATCCATTTCGTATGACTTTACTAAATCGATTAAAAAACTCATGAAATATACATTTGCCTGGCTTTTGATGATTTTTTTTGTGTCTTCTTCGTATGGACAAGGCCAAGTAGTAAACCTCTATAACCAAGACTCCACCCTTATGGGCAATGGCGTCATGCTAAACAACAAAATGGATGGACTATGGAAATTTATCAACCCCAAAACCAACCGTCTCATCCAACAAGGTAATTTTAAAAATGGTCTTAAAGATGGGGAATGGACCATTTATTTTTCAAACAAACAAAAACATATTGTAGCAGAGTATAAAGACAACAAAAGGAATGGGTCCTTTTTAGAGTACGATTTAGGTGGAGCTTTGATTAAAAATGCGGTTTATCAAGACAGCGTATTAGTAGGCCCTTATAAAGAATACTATGGTAACCAAAGCAGGTCTGGGTATGCCAATCCCAAACAAGTTAAAACTGAGGGCAATTATATCAATGGAAAAAAAACCGGCGAATGGTTTTTTTACTATGATAATGGAAAAAAAGCAGTTGAGATTAATTACGAAGAAGGGTTAAAGGTTGGCCCTTATAAAGAATATGATCCATTTGATCAGTTGGTTGTTGAGGCAAACTACACCAACAATCAACCGGATGGTGAATTCAAGAGATTCTCACCAAATGGTAGAATTCAGGAGTCCGGAGAATACAATTCGGGAAGAAGAGTTGGAAAATGGACGAGTTATTTCCCTAATACCAATATTGTGGAGTCCGTAAAACTCTATGACAAATCAGGCCATAAAACCGGTACTTGGACCTATTTCTATGAAAACAAAAGAACTGCAAGGGTAGAAAGATACGAAAATGACATTCCAGTTGGAAAATGGGAAGAATTCTTCACAGATAAATCATTGTCAAAGCAGGTTATTTATGACTTAGGTGTACCTACAGGTAAATACATTGAAAATCACAGCAATGGAAAACCGTCTGTCAGAGGGCAATATGAAAATGGTTTTCGATCCGGGGTTTGGAAAAGCTATTATCCTGAAGGCAACTTATTTTCCATAGGAGAATATAAAAATGACTTGAAATCAGGACTGTGGAAATACTTTAATAAAATTGGAATCCTTGTTGCCGAAGGTAAATACCAATTGGGCAATGAACATGGGCAATGGTTTTATTATTACGATGGTGGCCAATTGAAGTCTGTAGGAAGTTATTTACTTGGTCAGGAGGATGGTATTTGGGGTCTATTTTATGACAACAAGCAACTGACTCAAGAGGAAACTTGGGATTTTGGCAGGTTGCTAAACATTAGCGAATATAACAATTACAATGGCAGTAAAACATTAAATCCGGGTACCTTAAGGGATGGAAATGGCACTAGGATTACCTATTATATCAATGGGGCAAAAGAATCGGAAGGCAACTACCAATCCGGCAAACCTGAGGGGAATTGGAAATATTACCATGATAACGGAAGGTTAGCCTCCGAAGGAAAAATGGTGGATGGCAAAAAAGAAGGACCTTGGAAATATTATACCCGTTCCGGAAACCTTGAAGATATTATCCAATTTGATGATGATGAAGTTTTACCTAATGAAATTCCCGAAGAAAGTGACTTATTTCAAGATTTTGATTAATGTCTGAACATATTGATCTTTTACGTGTTGTCTAAATAAAAAGCGATGTTTGGACTATTTAAAAAGAAATCACCTCTAGAAAAACTTCAGGAACAATACCAATCTTTCCTTGAAAAAGCACATAAAGCTTCACATCATGACCGTAAACTTTCTGACAAGTTAATGGCTGATGCAGAAGAGGTTGCAAAAAAAATTGAGAAATTGGAAATTCACCAAGCTAAGTAATTTCACAAATCCAATTGTTAAACTTTCAATTTATAGCTAATCACAAACCAATTTATCTCTATTAACATCTTTTAAGACACCCGCGTAAAATTGAAGAAAACTTGGAACACTTATTGTAATATCAATATTATCACCAATAATTATGTGCCATGAAAAATTCAATAAACAACTGGTCA
>NZ_CAXBOC010000245.1:0-8028 GCF_963976465.1 uncultured Cyclobacterium sp.
ATTTCTATTGAAGGCAATATTTGCATTGATGTCCCAGGTGAATGCCCCTACAAATGGTGATCCACCCAAAGCAATTTCCAGCCCCATATTTCTTACATTTCCTTGATTAATGGTCTGAGAATTAAAGCCTGTAATGGTAGGGATAACATCATTGAGTAGCATATTATTGCTTTCTCTTCTATACAGATCAACCAATAGACTTAACCTACTGTCCAAAAACTGGAAGTCCAGCCCAAGGTCAAACTGATTGGACTCTTCCCAAGTCAGGAATGGGTTCGACAAACCTACGGAGGAAGCAGTAACTTGATTGTTGCCAAAAACATAAGAACCGGCACTTATGGATGCTAGATGGGCATAATTACCTATGTTATTGTTTCCACTTTTACCATAACTTGCTCGAATCTTAAATTCGTCCATCCAGCTGATATTCTGAAAAAAGTCTTCCTCAGAAACCCTCCAGGCTGCTGCAAGCGAAGGGAACATGGCAAAGCGATTTTCATCTCCAAAACGAGAAGATCCATCTGACCTAAAGGTGGCTGTCAATAAATACTTGTCTTTGAAGGCGTAATTGACCCTACCCAAATAGGATATCATGCTCCATTCATTGATGGCTTCTCCCCAATTCGTAATACTTTGAGCGGCATTGATGGTGGTAATCAAATCGTTGGGAAATGGACTTGCCCCCAAAGAAATATTATTTGAGGTAAATTTTTGGGTGGTATAACCTAAAAGGGCATTGATTCTGTGATCCCCTCTGTTTAAGTCATAGTTCAGTGTATTCTCTATTAGCCAATCAAAACTATTCCTTCGGCTATTGCTTGATGATCCGGTACCTGCTGTAGGGGGCCTGTTGGAAGCGCCAATGGAACTTGGAGTATATTGTTCATATTTTGACACTTCAAAAATGGTATTAAGAGATGACTTGAACCTTAAATTCGGTAAAATTTCAAGTTCTGCAAATGCCAAGCCTAAATTTTGGAAAGTGTTCTGCTGCATTTTTATTTCCTGTAGCGCAAACAATGGGTTCACAAAACTCCAGGCGGAATGAAAGCGACTTTGAGGGGCAACAATATAGGGTTTAATGTTTCCGTTCTCATCATAAGGGGTAGAAATCGGATTGGCCCATATACTCACTCCCAAAATATCATTCCTGTTTAGATTGGTGCTGGCTCGGTCCTGCTTTATAAAAGTTGGTTGGATGGTTGCTCCAATTTTAAGCTTATTGGTTACATTACTTTCTATTCCCAAATTACTGCTAAACCTTTCTATACCGGTATGCTTAAGCACCCCTTCTTGCTTGAAGTACCCCAAACTAAAGTTTATTTTAGAATCTTTGGTACCTTTCTGCATGCTGAAATTATGATCCTGTATTTTAGCAGTTTGCAAAACCAAATCATACCAATCCGTTCCCTGACCGGATAGGGCTTCCAAATCTCTATACTCTTCCGGATAGTCATCCAGAGTAGGCTCCCTTCCTTCCGTTTGTCTCACACCAATAGCTATTCTATCCCGCTGAAATTCAGCAAACTCCCGTTGACCCAATAATTGGGGACGGCCTTTTTGAGGCACTTGCTGAACACCTACCATGGAAGAAAAATTGATATTGGTCTGTTCTAACTCACCTTTTTTGGTGGTGATCATGATTACTCCATTGGCTCCCCTAGAACCATAGATTGCAGTAGAGGAGGCATCTTTTAAGATTGTAATGGACTCAATATTATTAGGGCCAATAAACATCAAAGGGTTCAAGGTTTGATTCATCCCAGATGAATAAGGCATCCCATCTATCACATAGAGTGGCTCATTGCCCGCCCCAAGGGACCCACTCCCGCGGATCTTGACTGAGGTTCCTGCACCTGGAGCACCGGATACTTGCTGGATTTGTACACCTGCCACTTGGCCAACCATTTTTTGATCCAATGATGAAACGGGTAAATTTTTGATTGCTTCCTGATTGACTGAAGATACTGCGCCGGTTACATCTTCTTTCTTTTGGGTACCATAACCTACCACTACCACTTCTTCCAAGGCTGCCTGATCACCCAATAAGGTGATTTCGTACACCGTTTGGTTACCAACAGTGATGGATTGACTTTTGTAACCAATAAAGGAAACCTTAATGATACTTCCGGGCCCAACATCAAGGGTAAATTTGCCATCGATATCTGTAACAGTACCCTTGGTTGTCCCTTCAATGATTACCGTAGCACCGGGAATTGGATCTCCCTCTTCATCTAATACAGTACCTTCTATAGGAATAAAGACCTCTTCAGCACCGTTTGAAACCAAAGCTTGGTCTGAAAGCGCTACCACACTTTCTTCCGGAGAAAGCCCCGGTCTTACATAGATGGTGTTGTTCACTCTTTTAAATTCAAATGCGGTAAGCTGTGCAAGGTGTTGCAGTACTTCTTTTAGGTTACTTTCCTGAAAGGAAAAGGTAAACTGGTTGTCCAAACTTCCTACCTTTTGATTATAGGTAAAATTGAATAGGGTTTTTTCTTGGATAATACCCAATACCTCTTCAAAAGTTTTGGACTGAACGCTTATGCTTAAGCCCACATCCTCCAAATTTTGACTTTTCGAAGGGGTGGCCATGATAAATTGCATTGCAATCACCTGAACAAGGAAGGCATACAGAAGCCTCTTTGATGCCATGATCAATAGTTTTAGTAAATTAATTTCCATAATTTTAAATGCTTAAAATTCTTTTCGGGTTAGTTAATTGATGAGTGTTTTAAGTATGATCCAGGACTGTTCCAGCAGTTGCTGGATCATTTTTTTCTAGTTTTTACTTCATAATTATTATCTACATTTATTCACTTTTATAAAAATCGTTTTGGTTTCAATATCTGTTTGGTAACTAAAATCTAAAATATGCCTCAATCCCATTAGGATGGTCTCAATGCGCTCTCCGGAATAAGCCCCCGTGATGACACAATCAATTTCCTTATCGGGCATTTTTAATTCAATATTTACTCCATAAGCCCTTTCTAAAATTGAAAAGACTGATGCAATGGATTCTTCCTGAAACTCTAATTTTCGGGTATGCCAGCCTATGTAATAATCAGGATTAACTTTCTTTACCTGAATCTCTGAGGCTTTTAACAAAGCCTGCTGGCCTTGAGCCAATACCACGTTATTATTTGAGATTTTATCCGCCACCTTGACTCTTCCGCTTGCCACAGTCACTTCCGTATTTTGGTGGGTATTAATATTGAATGATGTGCCTAGTACTGTAATCTCTGAGGAATCCATTACAACTTTAAAAGGTTTATTGGCATTGGCTGTTACATTAAAAAATGCCTCTCCTGTTAAGTACACCACCCTACTTTCTGAATCAAAAATTTCAGGGTATTCGAGTTTACTGTTTTCATTGATCCTTACAGTACTTCCATCAGCCAAAGTCACCATGGACCGCATTCCCTCCCCGGTCATTTTCACGAAAAAAACCGGTTCTTTATCTTTTTCCATCGTGTGATAAACGAGCAAACCTAGCATAGAAAAAATAAAAATTACCGCTGCTGCTTTCCTAATGACTGGAAACAAATGCCTACCCGGCTTTTTGTTCCGACTTTTCTGTTTTAAATTTTCCCATACCCTTGCTTTTGATTTCTCTAAATCAAAAGGTTTAGGTTCCTTACCCAGTTTAGCCAGATCATCTAGGAATGAATCAAATTCTTTCTTTTCCTTGGCGGAAGAATTGGCTTTTCTATACCTTCTAGCCCAGTTAATTAATTGCTTAATTTGCATAAAATACCAAAGGGTTATACAGTAGAGTACCACAAACCCAAAAGATCAGCTAGTGTGTTGGTAAAAAAATTATTATTTATTTCTCACAATGCTAGAATTCTATTGGCTAAATCGTTTTCACAGGAGAAAATGAAAATTACAACCAACCAAAAAATAGTAAAACGATAAGCTCCAAGGACTGTCTTAAATGATACAAAGCTTTTTTTATGTGATTTTCAACAGTAAAAACTGAAATACCCAACTTCTTTGCTATTTGTTTGTTACTCAAATAACTAAACCTGCTTAACTCGAATACATTCCTACACTTTCTAGGTAATTTCTCCACAGCATTCTCCAAAAGTGAACGGGTATCTTTTTCTTCTAAATATTCATCTGTGGAACATATTCCCAGACTATTTTCTATATAATCCAGTTGCTCCCTGTTCCATTTATTCTTTCGGATCTCTTTAGAAATTTGATTTCTTGCTGCCCCGAAAAGGTAGGGCAATAAACTGGTATAAGTTAAGGTTGGTGGTTTATTCCAAAGTGAAATAAAAATATTTTGAGCGACATCTTCAGCTGCCTCCCGGTCTTGCATTACTTTAAATACATACCGATAAATTGGATCAAAATGCCGTTGATACAGAACTTCAAAAGCACCATGGTTTCGATGTTCCATAATCAACCGCAGAAGTTCTTGGTCATTATAAGAGGTAATTTTAGTCAATTTTGGGTTATGCTAACTTGTAATACGCTAATAAAAAGAATTTAATGCATAATTCAAATAAAGATTTTTATCTCACTGTAAATCAAACACTTGAATAAATTAACTACAAACCAAATCAGTTAAAAAGATCAAATACTTCTTTTAAATCTCAAAAGTTGGTTTAGAAAAACACATCTTGGACTCTTGATCATAATTGAGTAATAGGAAATCAGTTATTTATCCTTGATTTAAACGGTAGGAAGTTTCCATCCACCGTGATATTCTGGTTGGATTAGGGCATTGCCCTTACTATTGCCTTTAAAATTACCTGATCCTGCATTCCAATCCAAAACATTCTCACCTGACCTTACTGCGATGTTTCCCATATGGGCATAAAGGGCAACATTTCTGCCTATTTCAACAGGGCAGTTGGTAGCAGTTCTTTCTTTTACACTTTTTAAAAAATCCAACACATGTATTTCCATGGCACTTTTGCCGGTAAAATTAAAATTTGCCTTGGCCAATTTGCTGGCTTCATCACTTTCTTCCTTATTGCCCTGTAGGATTTTCCAGTCCCCTCTATCAGCAATTATTGCCCCTTTGTCGCCGATGAATTCTACACCATACGGCTTTTCATAGGGACCTACAGCTATACCGGCAGTATGTGTCCAATGAATGAAACAATTCTCCATAGGAAAACTGACGTCCATAAGCTCGTATGTTTCACGACTATAAGCGGTCTGGTTGTAATTGGCCCCTGAGGCAATGACCAGTTTTGGTTCATTCTGAATATTTTTGGCCCATAGTGCCATGTCTAAAAGGTGTACCCCCCAATCTGTCATCAATCCTCCTCCGTAATCCCAAAAATGTCTCCAATTGCCATGCACCCGATTGGGATTGTAGGCTCTTTTGGAAGCAGGACCTTGCCAAAAATCATAATCCAAACCTTTTGGAATGGCTTTATTAGGTACCTTGGGAGCACCCATTCCGTAAGGGAAATTGGCCCAAACATTCACCCGTTTTATTTCTCCGATTCCTCCGGCACGAATATGAGCCATAGCGCTGTTCCAAACTTCACCACTCCTCTGCTGTTGCCCTACCTGGACCACTCTATTGTATTTTCTAGCCGCTGCAAGCATTAAATTACACTCCTCAATGCTATTAGCCAATGGTTTTTCTACATATACATCTTTTCCTGCTTGGCAGGCAAGTACCATCATCAAGCAATGCCAGTGATCAGGCGTACCAATAATCACAGCATCAATTTCCTTATTGTCAAGCATTTCCCTAAAGTCATTGTAGCGTTTCACCACTAGTCCGTAGTTTTTTTCCACCTCTTCTACACGCTGCTCCATTATATTTTTATCCACATCACAGATACCAAGGCAATTTACCTGGCCTGTTTTCAGCATATGACTTAAAATATTAAACCCCTTATTCCTTGCTCCAATTAAACCAACGTTGACCTTTTCATTGGCAGAAATTTCACGATAGAGAGAAAAATCAGGTTTTAGTAAACCCATCCCTACTGCCGAAGCACTGCTCTTTTTTAAAAAATCTCTTCTTGAATGTTTCATAACCATATGTCAAACCTTATTTACACTGGAAAAAGCCGAATTCATTTTATTTATCACTGAAAGTTAACATTTACACTCATATTTATATTGCTTTTCATGAATTTTATAAAATGTTTAAACCATAAAAACCTAGAATATAACTTAATTCTACGGTTTGATATGTATTACCCCTAAATTTTCTATCAGGTTTAAGATTTACTCAAAAAAGAAGTTTAGTATAGAAATAAATTTTTACATTCAATTTCTCATCGATTAGTAGAAATTAAATCTTTAAATAAATGTAAACGCTTAACTATAACTCAAAATGAAAACAATCATAAACTCAGTATTATTTCTTTTTATAACCACTGGCATTTTTGCAAATAACTTACCAATGGACCAAAAGGCCAACCCGTTTTTAGGAATGTGGGGATTGGAGGTAGAAGGTGGAGGCGTGGGATGGCTCCATGTAAATGAAGACCAGGGTTTTTTAGATGCTGAATTGTTGTGGATAGGCGGAAGTGTATTGCCGGTATCTCATGTGTATTTAGCCAACGAAAACACTTTGGTGGTTACAAGAACAAACCAATCTAAGAAAAATGATGACAGAACACACACAATTACCCATACATTAAGGATTGAAAAAAATGGAGATGTATTAAAAGGAACCATGTCCGGTCCCAGGAAAAATGGTGAATATACCGCTAATTTCACTGGAAAAAGAATGCCTGAAATGCCTCCAAAACCGGATCTTTCTAAGGTGAAATATGGCAAGCCCATAGCCTTGTTTAATGGGGAAGACTTGAGTGGTTGGACATTAATGAATCCCAATCAAAAAAACGGATTCAAAGTGATGGATGGCATCTTGGTCAATGACCCCATTCAACCCGAAAATGGCAAACATATTTCCTATGGTAATATTAGGACGAATGAAGAATTTAGTGATTTCAACTTAAAACTTGAAGTAAATGTTCCCAAAGGAAATAACAGCGGAGTTTACCTGAGAGGAATTTATGAAATTCAGGTAGTTGACTCTTATGGAAAACCTTTGGATTCCCACAATATGGGAGCTCTTTACAGCCGTATACAACCAAGTCAAGCTGCTGAAAAACCAGCCGGGGAATGGCAATCCATGGACATCACACTTGTGGATCGCCATGTAACGGTTGTTTTAAACGGAAAAACAATCATAGACAATCAGCCTGCCTTGGGACCTACAGGTGGAGCCATGAGTGCCGATGTACTTGCTCCCGGCCCAATATATTTACAGGGTGACCATGGCAATGTAAGCTATAGAAACATTGTATTAACCCCGGTCAAAAAATAGGGCTTGGTATTCTTTTGATAAATATTCTCTTAGTATATTTCTAAATTAAAGATTCGGATTGTTCATTCTTTGGGCAATCCGATTTTTTTTCCAAAAAACACATCAAATCAGAACAACCTAACAAATATTATCTACATTTAATGCTTGAAATGTAGTCACCCCAACTTATTAAAATTTCTCATCAATGCCCATTAGAAAATTTCTCGGCAAAATACACCTATTTATTGGTTTAGGGACAGGATTTCTTTTCTTCGTGATAGCCCTTTCTGGGGCACTTTACACCTGGGAACCCGAAATCAGCAGGACCATTTACAAACACGATGTAGAAGTACAGGACAAGCCATTTATTAACATCTCTGACATTAAAAAAAGTTTACAAAATTCATTTCCAGAAGGAGATTTTCGTACGGCTTTATACCGAGATAGTGGTAGCAGCATTGAAGTTTTGCTTTATGCACCCGGCACTTATTATTTGGCCCAACTTAATCCTTATAATGCAGAGTTAATCCATCTGCAAGACATGAAAAAGGGCTGGTTAAACCATTTAAAAAACTTACACAGAAATCTGCTTTTAGGAGATTTTGGAAGGAAAGTGGTACACTGGGTTACCCTATTGGCACTGCCTATGTTAATCTCGGGTGTGGTCATGTGGTGGCCAATTAAGGGTTGGCCTAGCCAAGATAAGTTCAAAATTAAATGGGCAGTTTCTC
>NZ_CAXBOC010000246.1:0-8003 GCF_963976465.1 uncultured Cyclobacterium sp.
AGCATGTTGGAAAAAAGTGCTGATGGCATCTACTTGACCGAGGCCCTCATTTCTTTCTCTAGGGATAAACGTATAAAAGGGGTCTTTTCCCCACTCTCTAGGGCTTAAAAACCGTCCATTCCCTTGCATTTTTGTGTAATTTACATGCCATAAGCTTCTTTTGGATTTGATTCCCAGCTTTCCGCTAATCACCCAATTGAAATCTTCCGGGTTTTTATACCTTAGGCTGATTTCTTCATTTCCACCTTCCCCAATCCCATGTTGGACCGTAGCCAGAATACCGGAAATTGCTTGAAGGGAATTGTTGGGTAACTTCCAGTTTTTGTCCCATTGGGCCAAGTAACTACTGTAGATATTGTTTACAAGATTATGATTAAGGAGTAAGATGGAGTTGGGTTGAAACTTGTATTTTAGACTAAGGATATGAATATAATCCGAATTGGTATTTCCTGCATATTCGGAAGGCTGTCCAGTGACATCTCTTCCTACGGGGTACATGCCAATACTTTCCCCAATAGAAAACCAATTTCCTGTAGACCGGGGAGAAATCCCTGTAATTAGGTGGTGGTTTATCGAAATCATCGGGTTTATTTGAAGTTCCCAGTTGATGCCTTCTACATACGTGGGACTCAAACGCCCATCCTGAGCGTTAATAAATGGCGTATTTACCTCCATACGGCCAAGTTTTGCTTTAAAGTTGGCATAAGCGTAATCCAAGTGGAGGTTGCCTATTTTGCCAAAGACAGTCCTATCCAAATGATTTACATCAAATAGGCCAACCTCATATCGGTTTAAATTGGGTACCTGAGAATCAAGGGTGCCAAAATCAGAACTTAAAATTTTAAGAAAACCCAAGTACTCTGCTTTTATCCGGAAATGATAAGGCAGCTTGCTCATTAATGAAAGCTTGGCCATTTGGCCCCAGGCATGTTCATTTTTAAAATCATCTGCATAGGATGTGCTCATAAAATAGGAGCGAAGTCCTATACTCATTTCTGGTTTCCAAATTGTAGAATCCTGCTGAGCATGGCCGGAATCCCAAAGTATCATACCAATCAACAATGTAAATATCTTTTTCATTATTCCTTATTTTCTTGCAGCTACGATTTCTTGATAAGGACCATATTTGTGCTGCTTTTCGGAAAACTCATCCGCATAGGGGCCAAATGGATGGTCCATTGGTTTTTTACTGATATCCGGCCAGTCTCCTGTGAGATCTTTATTAGGTCTAGGCATGGAATTGACAAAGGCTGCAAGATCCCAAGCTTCTTCATCACTGAGAAGAGGCTTTCTATAGGTTGCCCCCAAAGGCATATTGGCTTTAACATAGCCTGCAAACCGTGACAAACGGTACAAACCTGCACCATCATTATAACTGGAAGCCCCCCAAAGTGGAGGGTAAATGTAGGAAGTGCCGGAAATGGCTTTCAATCCCTGCCCTTCTGTTCCATGGCAAACCATACATTTTTTTTCATATATAGCCTTTCCCTGAATAGGGTCTGCCGACCGGTCCAACAATCCCAATTGGTAAATTCCGGAGCCTTTAGGTTTATGCCCTCTAGGAACATCTTTCCCTATCCATTTCAAATAGGCTACCATTGCCTTCATTTCTTCACTGCTCGGATCTAAAGCTTCTCCGTTTAAACTTCTTTGAAAGCAATCATTAATTCTTTTAGGAATGCCTTCTGATAGCCCTGACCTAGCCCTTATTTTAGGGTAATTGGCGGCAACTCCGCTGAAGTTATTGCCAAAGGGGATGGTTCCTGCTTCCAGATGACAATTTTGACAGTTCATCCCATTGGAGATGTGGAGTACCTTACCTTCCGGGCCAAGGTACTCTGAAGTATGGGAGATGAGTTCCTGTCCATAGCTTAACTGTTCTGCATTAGGAGCGTTTTCCATTGCAGCCATGTTCGGTGCTGTCCAGACTTCTTCGGTAACCATTTTTATCGAATTATCCTTTATAATACCAGGCTGTGGAACTTCCATGCCCACTTGGAAGCTGGAAGGAGAAGACCAAAAGCTTAGGAATAATAATGCCCCAAGAAAAATACTGAGAGTCACCAACAATAAGGATAAGCTTAAAAGACCTCGAGCCAATACAATAAATATTTTAGAATAATCTTTCACATTTTTATTTTTTGTCTGAAGCAAATTTACCTGCTATCAAACCCTGTAAAGGTGATTTCTATCACATACAGGTTATTATTGAAGAATGGAGAAAACTTTAGCCTATTCAAGCAAGGTTAAATCAATCTTATTTTTGGCTTAGCAATCAATACTTAGAATAACAGTTAGGAAAAGGCCAAATAAGCGCAATCCAATTCCGACTTCTCGGGCCTAAGAGCTTATGATTCGAACTGACATGAATTAATTTGGTCTAAAAGAAGAGCTAACCGGTAATTGTTGAAATATCAATAGCTCAGAACAATTACTTACAATATTTTTCATAATCAATATTCTTTGAGGTCTTTCAAACTGATTCAGGTCAAGTTATCTGTATGTATGAAAAACCACAATAGGATGGTTTAAACAGAGGTTTTACAATGTTTTTAAATCTAATTAAAAATTAATCTAAATAAGTATTGCATAAAAAAATGGGTATCCGTAATATTGCATTCAATTAGACTAAATCTAAATAGAAGCGGATTTTACGAACTGCATATTCTCAAGTTAAGAAAGGGGATTAGTCATAACAGACATTCTTGAAAAGGTTTGGATAGATAATATCAAGTAAATAAAAGTAAGTGTCAATTTTAACAATTGATTGCTTAACCATACGAATGAAAGGCATGAAGATAACTTTACTACCAGAATACATAAGAATAGGTTTAATTACTGTTCTATTTTTTTCGGGTCTTGCTTCTCAGGGTCAATCTCTACATGCGGCCATCGTAAAAGGTAAAATTCTCGATTCAGGATCAAATCCAATACCTGGAGTAATAGTTAGAATTAAAGACAGTCCCTATACTGCGATCTCATCTGTGGACGGTAGTTATCAAATCAAAAATGTCCCTAAAGGTAATTTCGAGCTGCTACTTTCATGCATGGGTTACCAAGAGCATTCCAAAAACGTAGTGGTTGATGTAGAGGAGGCCGTTGTTCAGTTGGATTTTTTATTGACGGAATCTACCACCGATTTGGAGGGAGTTGTTGTGCAAGGACTATCTGTTAAAAGTGAGATAGAAACCAAAGGCTTTGCCGTGGAGGTTGTGGAAACCCAAAAAGCAGCCTTGCAATCCATTCAGACCAATGACTTGCTTAACCGAACCGCGGGGATTAGGGTTAGGCAAAATGGTGGAATTGGCTCACGTGTAGACTACAATTTGAATGGAATGTCCGGAAACTCCGTAAAAATTTTTATTGATGGCCTTTCCATTTCTACTTACGGTTCTTCCTTTAGTTTAAACAGTATTCCCCCGGCATTAATTGAGCGGATTGAAGTTTATAAAGGAGTTATCCCTGCACACCTGGCAGACGATGCACTGGGAGGTGCCATCAATGTAATCCTGAAAAAGGGTGTGGTCAACAACCTTTCAGCCTCTGTATCTTATGGTTCTTTCAATACCCTTCAGAGCAACCTTAATGCTGCCTATAGAGATGAAGCCACAGGTTTTACCACAAAAGTCTCCGCTTTTTACAATTCTTCTGACAATGATTATGAGGTATGGGGAAAATTTGTAAGGAATATTCTGGCGAACGGAAGGTATGATTATGTACGTGCCAAGCGCTTTAATGATGCTTATCGCTCTGTGGGTGGAAAAATTGATTTGGGGTATACCAATGTAAAATGGGCAGATCAGTTTTTCTTAAGCTATACCGGATCCGATGATTATAATGAAATCCAACATGGTACTTATATGTCCATACCATATAAAGGGCGATTTGGTACTTCTCAATCTCATGTTTTGGGGCTAACCTATTTGAAAGAGGACTTAGGTATCAAAGGTCTTGATGTTAATTTTAACGGCTCTTTAAGTAAAATTAACGAGGTGGTAACAGATACAGTCAAGTGGAATTACAATTGGTTTGGTGAAAGGAGTTTAGGACTGAACGGAGACCCGATTCTAAGACCCTCCGGTGCACAGCAAGGGGCTCCTACCATGAATCATATCGATAGAAATGTTGCCACATTCCGTGCCGGAGCCAGCTATGAAATCAATCCCAATCACAAATTATTCTTGGGGCAATCTTACTACTCCATGGATAGAGACGAACAGGACTTTATGAAAAGTGCTGTAGAGAGAGAATTTATTGGTACGCGTGACTTGCAGAAAAGCATTACCTCTCTTAGTTATGAACTGGATATGCTACAGTCCAAATTAAAGGGAAGTGTTTTTGGAAAGTACTATTACCAAGGGATTGATAGAATGAATCCAATGTTGGTAGAAGAAAATGGAACCACTTCTCGGGTGGAGGATCGTGTGAAAAGCAATAGAAATACAACCGGTTATGGAGCAGCTTTTTCTTACAGGTTAATTGGACCATTAACCATACTGGCTTCTGCAGAAAAGGCAGTGAGGATGCCTTCAGAGGGAGAGATTTTTGGTAGCCCCGGTGACAATATTGTGGAGAACCTGGGCATTCGGCCTGAGATAAGCGATAATCTGAACTTGGGTTTTATATTAGGAGACTTTGAACACAGATCTCACACCTTTTCTTTCTCCGGTACAGGCTTTATTAGAGATACTCAAGACAAGATTATTCAACAAATCAATCCAAGAATCAATGATGCTGTACAGACCAATCCATTCGAAAATTTGGGTAAAACCAAATCCATTGGTTTTGAAGGACAGGTGAAATATACCTTTGGAAATTCTTTTAGAGCCATATTAAACGTTTCTAAATTCAACTCTCAATACAACACCAAGTTTGATTCCAATGGAAATGTCTATGCAAATTATGGACAACAGATTCCTAATGAGCCTTTTTTTACCATTAATAGCTCTATGGATTACACTTTTAGAGATGTGGTCAAACCAGGCTCTCTGTTAAGGCTGTCACACTATTTCGGTTTTGTAGATAGGTTTTATACCACCTGGTTAGAGATTGAAGATTTCAGAACACCACGTCAATACATCAATGATATAGGTGCTACTTATACTTTTCCTGATCGAAAGTTGGCAGTTAGTGTGGATTTGCGCAATGTATTCGACAAGCAGGTCTATGATAACTTTGCTGTACAAAAACCGGGTAGAGCACTTTATGTCAAACTCAATTATACCATAGGAAATTTTAGATAAACCATGTTAAATACAAATACATACAGAATAATGTTCAAAAATTTTAATCTAAGTAAAAGATTACTTTCCCTAGGAATGGCAGCTGCATTGGTATCCATGGGAGCCCGTGTCCAAGATGACGATGTAACACCTGAAGAAGAGGAGGAATTAGAAGCGGATCGTTGGGTGACCCTTGCGGGAGCTTTTATGGGAGAAAACGCCGGAGATGGGAATGGTGGAACCAATATTTATGCGGTCAGCTTTGAAGATGCGATCAATCCGGAAACGGAAATAGATATATTTAATAATGGGGAACCGGTAAAATCCAACCGGACTGCCAGGTTGCAGGTTTCTCAAGATGGAGGGACTTTGTTTAATATTGCCTATGGTGGCGAAAATGGCGGAGAATATTCCAAGTTTGATATCCGTGGTGGTGCAAACTTTGTTCAGGAAGATGTTACCGTTAATATTTCCCAGTATGCAGGAACTTCTCCACGATGGAGTAAACTATACAATGGAGATAAAAACGGAATTGCAGTAAATATAGCCAATCTTGCTGCCAACAATTCAGAAGAAGGAAATCCCGAAGAGGAATTTAAATATTATAGAGGAACAGCTACTGTTTTGGATTTGGATTTGCAAGAAACCCTTATTTCTAACTATAAAACTTATGAACTTCCTTTGTCTACAGAAGAAGAGCTTGCAGGTCACGCAATTTTTAGGTTAGATGCCCCTGTTTTAAATCAAGCCGGTGATAAATTGCTTATCGGCACCTGGATGAGGAAATATAACCCTGCAACCGGTGAGAGAGAAACGGAATGGGATAGATTGGGTACCAAAACCCTTGTTGTGGATTACCCTTCCTTAGAAAACCCTACGCTTATTACCTCCACACAGGCTGATGGAGACTGCTCCGGCTATAGAAGTAATGTCAATCAACTTGCAGACGATGGTTATATTTACCAAGCTACTACCAGAAATAGCAATGGTTCTCATATATTGAGAATTGGATCTAATAATGAATATGACAACACCTATGCTTTGAGTCTTGATGATGCACTCGGACTTACAGATACTTATGTGGATGCCTGGAAGTATGTAAGCAATGGCATAGGTTATGCGCTGATCCGTCACGGGGAAGAAGATCAGGGATATGTTGTTCGAATGGACCTTAACCAAAAGACTGCTTCTATTGTGCAGGGATTACCTGATAATCCTGATGTGAGGTTTAATCAGTTCCAAAGCTTTTTGGTGAGTGGAGATGATTTGATATTACCAATTTCACCTCTTGGACAAGATGGAAATATTTATATCCTACACAGCCAAACCAATCAGGTGACCAAAGGTGCCAAGTTAATCAATCAGCCGGGTAACCACTTTATTGGCGCATTTTAAGAAAAAAATATCCGATACAAGAAAGACCTGCACTTCCAGTTGGATTTGCAGGTTTTTTTTTGATATTAAGTCTAAAGCAAGTGCCCTAATATTAAGAGGAATAAAAAGACTGATTTACGATTTGGGTTTAATCCAAAATATGCAATAGACAATCTATTACGTGCTGAAATCGCTTCAAAATACCCAATCGTTGCTGTTTTCAATTTCACTATAGCAGTGCTATGCTAAAATCTCCAAACAGCCTGATTTTCTTACGATTGCAACACTCCCTGAGAAAGTTCAGGACAGGCATCACGAATCCTATTACCTAATCCGGGTTTAAACATTGATACTTATTTTAATATTTAAGTTTGATTCTTTTGCTATTTTTTTGATAAAAGTGTTATTTAATTGTCCTAATTGACGATTCTTTACCTAAATTAACCTCGGATTTATAGCGTAACGAACGAATAACCGTTGCTAAATGCCTGAATGAAAGACAATATTTATCTTTTGTTCTAGGGTAAGGAGGCATTGCTGCTGCCTGTTTTTGATCAATGTTGTGGCTGTTTTATTTGAGAAATACCATGGCCGATCACTTGAATTCTAGGCAAAGGTTTTGGCTTTCTTCTTCTGTAACCTCTACAATGCAAAAAACGAAAAATGATTAATCTGGACCAAATGAATAATATACCCACGGAATCCGTAGGAAGTGTTCCTCGATCCCAAGAACTACAGGAAGCTATAGTTGCCTTTTCTGAAGGTAATATATCCCTTAGAGATATAAATAGATATTTTGATGAGGCGGTAAAGGAAACGATTGAAGCTTTAGAAAATACCGGCTCCACCATCATCACCGACGGGGAACAGGCCAAAACAAGCTTTGTAACTTATCCCTTGGATGGGCTTGATAATTTAGCTCCGGGAGGTGTTACCATTCCTTTTGAAGATGGCCATAGCCGCCAATTACCAAAGTTGACCAAGGGACCGTTTTCTTATTCCACCTTTGCTGGAAATTATCTTCCACGAGCAAAAAAGTTTACCAACCTCCCCTTAAAACAGGCCGTAATCTCTGCTTCAGCCCTGAGCCTTCTGTACCCGGAAGAGGGATTGCCTGATTACTCCCAGTCTCAGTTTATTGAAGATTTAATCAACCAAGCAGAAGGAGATATTAGGAGTTGCTTTAACAATGGAGCCCATCATGTACAGGTGGATTTCACTGAGGCAAGGCTTTCCCTTAAACTTGATCCTTCCAAAGCACTGTTGAAACAATTTATAGAGCTTAACAATAAAGTGTTAAGCAGTTTTACAGATAAAGAAAGAAGCCGGATAGGGTTTCACACCTGTCCGGGAGGTGATCATGACAGCACCCACAGTGCTGATGTGAGCTATACAGAATTAATTCCG
>NZ_CAXBOC010000247.1:0-7986 GCF_963976465.1 uncultured Cyclobacterium sp.
GGAAGTCCAAAGTGTAGATCAAGATTACTTTGCCAATACAGGATCTCCACATCACATGCGCTTTGTTGATAACGTGAATGAATTTGACGTTGTTGGTACAGGAAGAACAATCCGAAGAGACAAGCAAAAATATCCTGAGGGTACCAATGTGAATTTTATTTCCATTCTTTCCCCTGATACGATTCAAGTTAGAACCTACGAAAGAGGGGTTGAAGACGAGACACTTTCCTGCGGAACAGGTGTAACAGCTTGCGCACTATTATATGGAGTGCAAAAAGAGAAGAACAATGTAAATATTCAAACTCCCGGAGGTAATCTTCAGGTTAGTTTTGAGAAAAATATCGATGGAAATTTCGAAAAGATTGTATTGACCGGACCTGCCGATCAGGTTTTCAGTGGTACCATCAGCGTAGATATTCCATCAGACGCCATTAATGAATACAATTAAATAGCCTTAGAGAAAAAGTATTTAAACAATATGTTAGAATCAATAGCAAAAGGGTTAGCAAAAGTCTTTGGTACCAAATCGGACCGAGACATTAAAGCCTTAAGCCCAGTCGTGGCACTAGTAAATACCGCCTTTGCCAAGTTGGCCGATATTTCTGATGATGAATTAAGAAATAAAACTACCAAGATAAAGGACATAATAAACGAAGACCTCAAATCATTTGATGATCGCATTTCCGAACTAAGAAATGAAATTGATCAATTAAATCCGGAGGAAGTTCAGGCCAAGGATGCACTATTTAACCAAATTGATGCGGTAGAGAAAGAAAGAGATGAAGCCCTGGAAGTAAGCTTGGAGAAAGTTTTGCCTCGGGCTTTTGCTGTGGTAAAAGAAACCGCCCGAAGACTCAAAGAAAATGGTAAGTTGACAGTCACTGCCAATTTACAAGACCAAACCATGGCTGCCTCCAAATCCTATGTGGAAATCGATGGTGACCAGGCCACTTGGAATAATACATGGACGGCTGCCGGCGTAGAAGTAACTTGGGAAATGGTTCATTATGACGTTCAGCTCTTGGGTGGTGTGGCATTGCACCGTGGAAATATTGCAGAGATGGCCACTGGTGAAGGTAAAACCTTGGTGTCTACTTTACCTGCCTATCTAAATGCGCTTGCAGGCAGAGGAGTTCATATTGTAACGGTGAATGACTACCTGGCCAAACGAGATTCTGAATGGAACGCTCCAATTTTTGAATTCCATGGATTAAAGGTGGACTGTATAGACAAATACCCACCTAATTCAGAAGCCAGAAGAACTGCTTACCAAGCGGATATTGTCTATGGTACCAACAATGAATTTGGTTTTGATTACCTAAGAGACAATATGGCCCGAGATGCTAAAGATCTTGTGCAAGGAAAACATCATTTTGCCATGATTGATGAGGTCGATTCCGTACTTATTGATGATGCAAGAACACCACTTATTATTTCCGGCCCTGTACCCAAGGGAGGAGAGCATGAGTTTTACGAAATGAAACCAAGGGTTTCCACTTTGGTTGATGAACAAAGAAAGCTGGTTCAAAACTACCTTTCCGAAGCCAAAAAGCTGATCAAGGAAGGAAATGATAAAGAAGGAGGGCTGGCCTTGTTCCGAGCTTTCCGCGGACTTCCTAAATACAAGCCTTTGATCAAATACCTCTCTGAGCCGGGTGTTAGGGTAATTCTTCAAAAAACAGAGAACTATTACCTTCAGGACAACAAAAGAAACATGCCTGAAGCGGATGAACCTCTATTGTTTACCATTGATGAAAAATCCAATAGTGTAGACCTGACAGACAATGGTATTGAAGTCATTACCAAGAAAAATGAAGACAATAATTTCTTCATTTTGCCGGATATCGGTATGGAAATCGCCGATTTGGAAAAAAATGATGAAATCGAAGACCACGAAAAACTGGTTAGAAAAGAAGAAATCATCAAAGATTATGGCGTTAAAGCCCAAAGGATCCATACAGTAAACCAACTGTTAAAATCCTACTGTATGTTTGAGAGGGACACTGAATATATTTTGGTGGACGGCAAAGTAAAAATTGTTGATGAGCAAACCGGTAGGGTAATGGAAGGCCGAAGGTATTCTGACGGACTCCATCAGGCCATAGAAGCAAAGGAAAATGTAAAGGTGGAAGATGCCACCCAGACTTATGCCACCATTACTTTGCAGAACTATTTCAGGATGTACCATAAGCTTTCCGGTATGACCGGTACTGCAGAAACAGAAGCAGGAGAGTTTTGGGAAATCTATAAATTGGATGTGGTTGTAATCCCAACCAATAAACCTATACAGCGAAAAGATCATCAGGACAAGGTTTACAAAACCGTCCGTGAAAAATTCAACGCTGTGGCAGATGAAATCAATGAACTAACCGATGCCAATAGGCCTGTGCTGGTGGGTACCACCTCAGTGGAAATTTCAGAACTACTGAGTAGGATGCTTACCATAAGAAAAATTAAACACCAGGTTCTTAACGCCAAGCAACATGCGCGTGAAGCAGATGTGGTAGCAGAAGCAGGTAAAGCCAAAACCGTAACCATAGCCACCAATATGGCAGGTAGGGGTACAGATATCAAACTTTCTCCGGAATCAAAAGAAGCAGGTGGGCTAGCCATCGTTGGTACAGAAAGACACGAATCGAGAAGGGTGGATCGACAGTTGCGTGGTAGGTCAGGAAGACAAGGGGATCCCGGATCCACACAATTTTTTGTTTCTTTGGAAGACAACCTCATGCGATTATTCGGTTCAGAAAGAATTGCCAAACTAATGGACCGAATGGGACTTGAAGAAGGTGAAGTGATTCAACATTCCATGATAACCAAATCCATTGAACGAGCTCAGAGAAAAGTTGAGGAAAACAACTTTGGCGTAAGGAAAAGGCTCTTGGAGTATGATGATGTAATGAACAGCCAAAGAGAGGTTGTTTACCGTAGAAGAAAAAATGCCTTGATAGGGGATAGGCTGGAATTAGATATTCTAAACATCATGTACGATGTTTGCGAAGACCTGATTGAAATGGGTAAAAGCACTGGTGACCTAGAAAACTTGAGAATGAATATCTTCAGTTCTCTGGGCATTGACCAACAATTTACCGAAGCTGAGCTCAAAGAGAAAGATACGGTTACCTTAACTAAAATTCTTTTTGACAAAGCCTATAAAAGCTATACCAGAAAGAACGAAGGTATTCTCAACAAAGCCATGCCTATTCTCAAAGATGTTCACAAGAACAGAGGGGCAACGGTTAAGGAAATCATGGTTCCAATTTCTGACGGTATCAAACAAATTGGAGTGGTCATCAATTTGGAATCTACCCTTAATAATGAAGGCCGAGAACTGATCAGAGCCATTGAAAAGACCGTTACATTGGCCATAATTGACCAAAACTGGAAAGAGCATTTGAGAGATATGGATGACCTGAAACAATCCGTTCAAAATGCTGTTTATGAGCAAAAAGATCCATTGTTGATTTATAAATTTGAAGCTTTTGAAATGTTCAAACGCTTTATAGGTAAATTAAATGATGATATTGTTTCCTTTATTTCTAAATCGGACCTCCCAAAACAAGATCCTGAGCAAGTAAAAGCTGCACAAAATCAATCAGGAGCAGAGCCTAAGGTAACCGCTTCCAAAGAAGAAGTAGGGAATACATTGGGTAATCAAGGTGGACAAAAGGCTGCAGTAGCCAATAGCCGACCAGCTGTAAATAGAGAGCCTGTTAAACCAAGAAAGTCAGACAAGGTTTATGGTCGAAATGACCGCGTTACTGTCAAGTACGCCAACGGGAATTTAAAGTCAGATGTTAAATATAAAAGCGTTGCGCAGGATATCGCTGATGCCAAGTGTGTAATAATCGAAGATTAAATGCCATTGACATGTTCAAAAAAATAAATATATATCTCTTGTCTCTGCTAGTTTTTAGCAGCTGTGGCATTATAAACATTCGGAAAAGCGGAGGAAATATTGATCGGTACAATAACTATACTGAAGACCTAGCGTCAAGTAGGGTTCAGTTTGCCGAGCTTCCTACTTCCGAAGCTGTGACGGAAGAAAGTAGTAGTGCTTCTGCCATTGATACTGAACTCAATAATAGGATCTCACAAATAGCTGAAGAGAATAGCAAAGAATTATTTGTAAATGGTTTTACGATATTAATTTATAGTGGAGTAGATCGAGAAAAAGCTTTTGAAATAAGAAATGAAGCCTATTCCGAATTTCCTCAAACGCAAAGCTATATGGAGTACCAGCAACCCAGGTATTTGGTTAAGGTAGGACGCTTTGTGAATAAAATAGAGGCTTTGGCCACTTACGAGAAAATGAACACCGTCTTTTCGAGTTCTAGAATTATAAAAGACAAGTTTCCGAAATTTGCCGAAGAGAAAAAAGAAGAAAATTTAGAAGATGTTGAAAGATAAAATTCACCAACTTTCCGACAAGTACAAGTCGGAAATTATTGAGCTAAGGAGACATTTACACGCCAATCCAGAATTATCCTTTAAGGAAACCAATACAGTAGCTTTTGTAGAAGAGAAATTACGTTCGTTTGGCATTACTCATATAGAATCAAAAGCTGAAACTGGCTTAGTAGTCATTATTGAAGGTAAAAACCCGGCAAAGAAGGTAATTGCTTTGAGGGGAGACATGGATGCACTTCCGATTGTAGAAGCAAATGATGTCCCTTATAAGTCTACTAATCCCGGGGTAATGCATGCTTGTGGGCATGATGTACATACTTCATCTCTACTAGGTACAGCTAAAATTTTAAATGAGTTAAAGGATGAATTTGAAGGGACCATAAAATTATTTTTCCAACCCGGAGAAGAAAAAATTCCCGGTGGTGCTTCCATGATGATCAAAGATGGAGCACTTCAAAATCCAACGCCCTCAGCAGTAATTGGACAACATGTTATGCCTTTTATACCTGTTGGAAAAGTTGGTTTTCGCAAAGGAATGTATATGGCAAGTGCTGATGAACTTTATCTAAAAGTAATAGGAAAAGGCGGTCATGGAGCAATGCCTGAAACGCTTGTTGATCCGGTTTTAATCAGTGCGCATATATTGGTGGCTCTACAGCAGGTCGTAAGTAGAAAAGCAGATCCAAAGACGCCTTCAGTTCTTTCTTTCGGTAAAGTGATTGCCGAAGGTGCCACGAACGTCATCCCCAATGAGGTAAACATAGAAGGCACTTTTAGAACCTTGAATGAGGCCTGGAGAAAAAACGCCCATGAACAGATGCTGAAAATTGCCAAAGGTATAGCCGAAGGAATGGGTGGAGAGGTAGAATTTGAAATTCGAAAGGGTTATCCTTTTCTAAAAAATGAGCCCGAACTTACCCAAAGAGCAATTACTGCAGCTGAAGAATACCTCGGTAAAGAAAATGTATTGGACATAGACATCTGGATGGCTGCGGAAGATTTTTCTTATTACACCCAAGAGATAGATGGTTGCTTTTACAGGTTAGGTACAAGAAACGAAGCAAAAGGAATCATTTCAAGTGTACATACGCCTACCTTTGACATTGATGAAGATGCCTTGGGTATCAGTACCGGCTTAATGGCTTATATCGCATTACAAGAATTAAAGCAGAAATAATTACCCCAAGGAAGCCATGAGAAAATTTATTTTAACTGCCATTGTTATGTGGAGCATTGTGTTGCACTCCTTTGGATGGGGACAGACAGGACATCGGGTGGTAGGGGAAATTGCTTCCTATCACCTAAGTAAAAAGGCAGCCAGAAGTATTCAGGATATTCTTGGTCCCGAATCCCTTGCAATGGTAGCCAATTGGATGGATGAGATCAAATCAGATCCTTCCTACAACCACCTTAATTCTTGGCATTATTTGACGGTGAAAGCTGGAAAAGGCTATGACCCATCCATACAAGAGAAGTCAGGAGACGCCTACGGAAAAACCAAAATGATAATTGCTGCTTTAAAAAATGGCACCTTCAATCAAGAAGATAAAAAGGCATACCTTAAAATGCTCGTGCATTTGGTGGGAGACTTGCATCAACCCTTACACGTCGGAACTGGCAACGACCGGGGTGGTAATGATGTAAAAGTTACTTATTTCAACCAAAACACCAACCTTCACAGTGTTTGGGATACCAAGATAATTGATGGAAAAAATTTAAGTTTCACGGAATTGTCTCAGCACCTAAATAGAAGAGCCACCAAAAAACTGGTTTCACAATACCAATCTGATAATTTGGACAAATGGTTGGAAGAAGCTGTAGAATTGAGACCTATAATATATGACTTGCCGGACAATAAACGGCTCTTTTATAGCTATGGCTACAAAACCTATCCTCATATTGAGGAGCGTTTATTGGCAGGTGGAATTCGATTGGCGGGAATTTTAAATGATATATTCAACTAAAATCAATCCCCTGCAGCCAAGACGGCCAAATCTATTTGTTCAGGCTGGCATTTAAACAAAGCATGTGCACAGGAGGCCAAAGTAGCACCTGTAGTTAACACATCATCTACTAAAAGTATCCTTTTTCCCTTAATATCGTCTGCATTCAGGGCTTCAAACACCTCGGAAACATTTTTCCACCTATCAATTCTTGATTTATTGGTTTGGGTTTCTGTTGCTTGTTTTCTCAGTAAGTATCGTTTGCACTCAATTCCTAAAGCTTCAGCAATACCTTGCCCAAATTGTTCACTTTGGTTATAACCTCTAATCTCTCTTTTCCTATGGTGCAGGGGCACCGGCACTATTTCCGTCCAATTGCTTTCATAACCTGCCTCTTTCAATAAATAACCATATTGGAGTCCAACAACTTTAGCCAATAAAGGTTTATTTTTGTATTTTATCTGGTGCAATAGTTTCTGACTAATTCCTTTTTTAGAAAACCGTAAATAAGCCATTACTTTATCAACAGGAGCTAGGCCAAGCAATTTTGTTTTCAAATCATTGTCGTTAGGAATAAGGTGATAATTGGTTATTGGCAAGGCAGAAATACATATTTTACAAAGTTCATTTTCAAATGGAAACAGACTTCTATTGCACAAACAACAAGTTTGGGGAAATACCAGTGATAAAAAATCTGTCCAATAATTGAAACGCATACCTAAATTGCCTTGTTTATAATTGATGAGCCATTTTACCTGCTATATTTGTAATAAAATGGCTTATATCAATTTATGGAAAAAAAACATAAAAAGAAATCAGTCGTAAGAAGCGAAAGAAGAAATTAAATAGTTAACATGGCACTGTTAAAAAAAGACTTGGATTTGGAAAGAAGGTGGTCGAAGCTTCTTTCTGGTTTGCAAGAAATTTTCGGTAAAAAACCATCCGATCTCAATGCCGTATTATTTATAATAGGTGTTCAGGAACTAGGGAAAGGCCCTAAAACATTTTCCAAAGAAGAAAAGCAGGATTTAATGCATATTGCAACATGCAAGGTATTAAGTTTTTCGGGTTTTTATACCCTTGACTTTATTGATCAAGACGGATGGCCACATTGGAAATTAATTAAAAAATTACCTCATTTGAATAGCGCAGACCAAGAAAAGATGCTAAAAATCCATGTTTTGGATTATTTTGAAGACGAATTTGAAATTGATATTAAATGAAAATAATTTCCTACAATGTTAATGGAATACGTGCAGCACTAAAAAAAGGCTTTGCTGACTGGTTGGAAGAAGAAAACCCTGACATGATAGGCCTACAGGAGGTTAAATCAATGGAAAACCAGATCGACATATCTATATTTGAAGATTTGGGTTACCACGTATACTGGTATCCTGCAGTGAAGAAAGGTTACAGTGGTGTGGCCATTTTGAGTAAGCAAAAGGCCAAGAATATTACTGCAGGTATAGGTATACCTGCTTATGATGATGAAGGAAGAACCATTCGGGCTGATTATGATGATTTCTCTTTTCTATGTGCCTATTTCCCTTCAGGAACAACCGGAGGCATAAGACAAGACTTTAAATACGCCTTTTTAGATGATATCTATGGTTACACCCAAGATTTGATCAAA
>NZ_CAXBOC010000248.1:0-7950 GCF_963976465.1 uncultured Cyclobacterium sp.
TTCCGAATGAGGCAGAATGGGAATTTGCAGCCAAAGCGATGATTGGGACACAATACATGGATGAAAACCAAGAGAATGGTAGGATTTATCCTTGGGACGGAAGAGGTCCTAGAAACCCATACAATATCAAAAGAAAATCCAGACAAGGGGATTTCTTGGCCAACTTTAAAAGAGGCCGAGGGGATTATGCAGGTCTATCAGGTAGTGTCTCAAACGATGGAGAGATTATCCCTACTAATGTATATGATTTCCCTCCAAATGATTTTGGCTTGTACAATATGGCAGGTAATATGAATGAGTGGGTACAAGATGTCTACAGGCCGCTTTCCTTTCAAGATTTTGATGACCTCAACCCTATTAGAAAAGATGGAACAAATGATGAAGAGGATACTTACAATACCACTTTGATTGACGATAATTTCCGGGTTTTTAAAGGTGGATCTTGGAGAGATGTAGCTTATTGGCTTGCTCCAGGTACCAGAAGATTCATGCACCAAGATTCTTCTTCAAACCATATTGGTTTTAGATGTGCCATGATTGCAGTTGGAGGCAAAGATAGATAATATTGAAACTTGTTTTAAGTTTTACAAAAAGGGCTTTTTAGCCCTTTTTTTTATATCCTTATTTTTTGATTTTGTAATAGGAAAAAGGTCTTTCAGATAGAGAGAGCATATTAAATTTCTTTTTACTGTTATATGCTGAATTATATATTATTTTTGTAAGTATAATTTATTTAGACTTAGGCATTTATATGAAGCGGGGTTTACTTTTATGTTTTTTTACTTTTTTACTTTTTCAAATTGGGTTTGGGCAAAGCTGGAGAAGAGTAGGGAGCTGGGGAAATGACTACAAATCTATTCAATGGGTAAACACAAATGTGGGGTATATTGGCGGAGAAAACATATTGCTTAAGTCCATAGATGGAGGGCTTAGCTGGATAGAAATGGAACTCCCCGCACGAATGAATGTCAATGATGTTTCATTTTTTGATGACCAAAATGGGGTCTTACTAGGAGATGCAGGGCTCATTTACAGATCCACAGATGGAGGACTTAGTTGGGCAAAACCTACTTATACTGAAGGGGAAGAATTAAATAATGTTATTCACGTTGATGAAAACATTATGGTTATTAGTGGTGATAACGGTACTATTTTACGCTCAAGCAATAGTGGGGCTACATGGGTGGCAGTGAATGTTCCAACGGCAGCATCAATCAATAAAGTGTCTTTCGTTGATGAACTTCTTGGTTATGCAGTAACCGCCGATTCGGAGATCCTTAAAACAACAAATGCCGGCCTGACTTGGGAATTGTTTGATTCCGGATTTGATGTACCTTTAAATGCTATACATTTTACGGACGACACTACCGGGTACGCTGTAGGTAATGAAGGTGCCATTATCAAAACAGAAAATGGTGCTCAGACTTGGCAATTTATAAATAGTGGCATTGATACAGACCTTAAAGATGTGATTTTCAATCCCTCATATCCCCAGATAGGGGTTGTAAGTGGAGAAGGGGGGACTGTTTTACGTAAAGCGAATGGAGGGCTTACTTTTATAGGGGCTATCTCAAGGACGGTTGAAAATATCGAGCGCTTGTCTATTCGGCCCGAAACCAATAATGTTTTGGCTGTTGCATCAGGAGGGGTCTTAATCTCTTCAAATAATACCGGGTCTACCTGGAGTCAGAGGTTATTCGGAAATGCAAACGATTATAAGGGGGTAGAATTTGTGACAGACCAAAAAGGTTATATTGTCGGTGAAAATGGCCTGATAATAACTACTACAAACGGAGGATCTCGCTTGGTAGATCGCTCCAGACCTATTTCTTTGCCATTTAATTTTGTGTATTTTGTTACCAATACTGCCGGATTTGTATCGGGAAATAATGGGAATATTATTTCTACAAGAAACTCAGGTGTTACCTGGACTACCCTGAACCCCGGTACAATAAAGAATGTAAATGGACTGTACTTTTTCGATTTTAATAGTGGTTTTGCCGTAGGTGATAGAGGGTTAATTACTAAAACCGATAATCAAGGGGTAAACTGGGAAGAAATATCTTCCGGTTACGAGGATGTGAATCTGAATGATATTTCATTCTTCAATGAATACGATGGGCTGATCATCGGTGAAAAAGGTATGGTATTAATTAGCTCAGATGCCGGCTTAAATTGGCAGAAAGTAAGCATAGGCAGCAGTGTAGATTTGATTGCCCTTGAAGTCTTGGATGAAAACACTGCCATAGCCGTAAGTCCAGGAAGCGCTGTTTTTAAAACTGTTGACAAGGGCTTGAATTGGGTACAAATCCAAACAGGTTTCAACACCTCTTTAACTGATATTGAATTTCTCGACGAATCTGTGGGCTTTATAACCGGAGATAATGGTTTGATTCTACGCACCTTTGATGCAGGCGAAAATTGGGAACAATTGGAAACAGCTACTTTTCAAAATTTCACCGGTATTAGCTTTGGGGATTTGAATGTAGGCTATGCAGTTGGGGAAAATGGATTGCTTTACCAATATACCTGTCAAGTGCCCGATGTTATTCCCACCATTTTTGGGGAGGATAATATTTGTATTAGTCAGCAAATCTATTCTATTCAAGACTTTGGCTTGGAAGGAGTGGAATACAACTGGCGGGTTGATGGAGGCACCGTAATTCAAGGTCAAGGCAGTACCAGAGTGGTGATAAGATGGGATACTCCGGGAAGAAATGCTGTAATGGTTAGGGGAGCTAATAATTGTGGAAATGGAGAAACCACTGCATTGGAGGTGGTGGTTTCAGAAGAGCCTAAGAAGACCTCTGTGATTCAAGGAGAAGGGGTGGTCTGTGTCAATACCTTGGAAAAATATTTTGTAGACGCTGTTCCGGGTACTGAATATTTCTGGGAAGCCACAGGAGGAGTAGTAAGGGAGGGACAAGGTACCGCTGTAGTCACCATTGAATGGACCAATTTAGATGAACATATTGTGAAAGTGTCAAGTAGGAACCCTTGCGGTGAAGGTCCTACAACAGAAAAGATTGTCCGTGTAATAACTGTTCCTGACCAACCTTCCGAAATTCAAGGTGCCGTTAAGGTCGGTTTTCAAGAAGCAGATTATGAGGTAGTTGGTGAACAAGATATCAACTATCAATGGTCAATCTCCGGAGGTGGAGAAATTATTAGCGGACAAGGAACCTCTTCCTTACGTGTTAACTGGACGAGCCCTGGTGACCATGTGATCCAAGTGACACCGGTAAATGCATGTGACCAAGGCCCCAGCAGAGTCCTTTCGGTAAATGTTAACCTTATCACTTCTATAGAGGAAGAGGCAGCTGATGCGAATATTGAAGTTTTTCCAAGCCCTTCTTTCACCGGAGATATTCATGTTTCTGTAAAAGGAATAGCCGGGTTGGAGTACATTGGCATATACAATTCTATGGGAATGAAGATTAAAGACGTAGCCACTTCTTCCGGGAAATTTGTCTATTTTATCAATGACCTGCCTAAAGGATTGCATGTGTTAGTAATTCGTACCAGAACAAAAGAGTATAAAAGAAAAATTCTTGTCCTTTAAGAGCTTGATTGAACACAAAAGAAAACCTTGACAGTTTTTTCGTCAAGGTTTTGTAGCAACTAATAAAAAAGCTATAATACATAAATTCTGATTATCGGACTTCAAAGGAAGCTGATTAGCAACTAATCTTCCATTCCTCCGCCCTTCATTTTTTCGGCATTTTCAGCGAATCTAAGAGCACTTATAAAGTCTTCAATACTACCTTCCATTACTTCCGGGAGGTTGTAAACGGTTTTATTGATGCGGTGATCTGTCACCCTACTTTGTGGGTAATTGTAGGTTCGGATTTTGTCTGACCTGTCCCCACTTCCTACCATAGATCTCCTTTGAGCTCCAACTTCCTCGTTATGTTTGGCAAGCTCTATTTCATAGATCCTAGACCGCAATACTTTGAGAGCTTTTTCAAAGTTTTTAATTTGCGATTTTTGGTCTTGACAGGTCACAACAATACCTGAAGGTTCATGTGTAAGCCGTACAGCAGAATAAGTGGTGTTTACAGATTGTCCACCAGGCCCTGAGGAGCAATAGGTGTCTTTTCTAACTTCATTCATGTCTATTTCCACATCCACTTCTTCCATTTCAGGCAAAACAGCAACAGTGGCTGCTGAAGTATGTACCCTACCTTGAGTTTCTGTGGCAGGAACCCTCTGAACCCGATGAACGCCGGATTCATACTTCAGCATTCCATACACATCCGCACCGGAAACGGAGCTAATGATCTCCTTATAACCTCCGGAAGTTCCAAAAGTCAAATCCAGGATGGTAAGGTTCCAGTTTTGCTTTTCGCTAAACCTTTGGTACATTCTAAACAGATCTCCCGCAAAGATGGCCGCTTCATCTCCTCCTGTTCCACTTCTAATTTCCAGGATACAATCTTTGGAATCATTGGGGTCTTTAGGAATTAACATTTTTCTGAGATCTTCTTCCATCTCATCTTTTTTGTTTTTCAATTCCTCCCACTCCACCTTAGCCATCTCACGAAATTCCGGATCTTTCTCTTTATCCAGAATTGCTTTGGTGCTTTCTATATTTTCTAAGGTGAGTCGGTAACTGTCATATGCAGCAACAACTTTTTCCAGGTCTTTGTATTCTTTAGATAATTTGGTGTAATTTCCCATGTCACTCATTACATCCGGTTGGATGATGAGTTGTGAAACTTCTTCAAATCTATCTTTAATTGCTTCAAGTTTGTCCAGCATGCTTGTTGTATTTGGAAGGCAAAATTAAGCAATAATGTTGATGATTACCCGACACAGATTTATTTTATATGTTTGAGGGGCCAAAAAAGGCAGTTTGTAAAAGTGAAATTAAGATTTAACATTGCTAAGAATGGATTGGTGATCTGTTTTAAGCTCTTCAGCAAAGGTGGCTCATTAGGTTGTCTTTTTTTTGATAAGTCCTTATATTTAATAATAAAACACACTACAACGATGATGGGTTTGAAACACAATTGGTATATTTTAGGACTTTCCTTGATCAGTGGCATTAGCAGTTGCAATGATGGAAAAAAAATTGACCGTAAACTGGTAGATGAGGTAAACAAAGCCAATGAGGTGAAAAAACTAAGTGAAGCTGAAATTACAACGCATGCCATGAAGTGGGGGGAAAAGATCAGTATGGAAGCTCAGAAGGCTTTGATGGGGACTTTGCAAAAAGCCATTCAGGAAAAAGGACCGGAAGGTGCGGTAAGCTTTTGTAATGTGGAGGCCTTAGGCATTACCAAAGAAGTAGCAGATAAATACAAAGTGACGATAAAGAGGGTTTCTGTGAAAAATCGCAATCCGAAAAATGTTCCCAATGAAAAAGAAAAGGAACTACTGGATGCTTATGCTTATAACAGTGAAAATAAGATAGAAAACCAAGCCAATATTCAGAAAATTGAAGATGGGCAGGTCTTGTTATTTACCAAGGCAATCACCATTCCAAATGGGCTTTGCCTCAATTGTCATGGACAACCCGGCAAGGAAATCCAAGAAGGGACAGTGGAAAAAATTAAAAATCTTTACCCTGATGACAAGGCGATTAACTATCAAGTGGGTGATTTAAGAGGGATGTGGAGCATTGCCATGCCTAAGAAAGAAGTAGTAAAAGGGATTGAATAGGAAGAATGAATTAACGAAATTAGCTACAGTATTGAATTCTTCGGCTAAGGGTTTGGTATTTCCGGAGTCTGGTTTTTATTGATACCAATTATTAATTGCATGATTTCATGGGATTTGATGCCATGTTGATCTTGGAATTGACTATATTTCTTAGAAATCCTGTAACCATATGAGCGATTACATGCACAACCAGACCCAAAAATTTCGTTGCCCATGGTGTCTTGGGTTTGAAGATTATATCAGGTATCATGACGAAGAATGGGGAGTTCCGGTGTATAGTGATAGAACCCACTTTGAGTTTTTGATCTTAGAAAGTGCTCAGGCAGGATTAAGTTGGGCCACCATATTAAAGAAAAGGGCAGGATATGCCAAAGCCTTTAAAGATTTTGATTACCAAAAAGTGGCGCGTTTTACCCCTGAAGAGATTAATAAATTAACGGCTGATCCTAGTATCGTTCGCAATCGAATGAAAATTGAATCCGCTGTAAACAATGCCCAGCGCTTTATAGAAGTTCAAGAGAAATATGGAACCTTTACCGGATTTATGTTGGATTTTGTAGATGGAAAACCCATACAAAATGCTTGGAAAAACATGGGAGAAGATCCGGCCACTACAGACCTGTCCAATAAAGTGGCCAAAGAGTTGAAGAATTATGGCTTTAAATTTTTAGGAAGTACTACTGTTTACGCACATTTACAAGCCACAGGAATAGTGAATGACCACCTGGTCCATTGTTTCCGACATTTAGAAGTGAAAGCAATGGCAAAGTAGTTCATTCAACCGAAAAGCAAACCTATTTACGCTCAGACTAATGTGTCCTTCCGGTGAAAAATGGAAATTTACCATTGGCCAACAAGGGTCCCATTGGCCAATGGTAAGATAATTATTCAGCTCCCATAAGCTTGCTCTTACTCTGAGCTTTGGATTGTTTGATTCGGTAATTCAAAGTAAGGTTAATTTGTCTTTTCCTAGGGAATACATCTCCTACTGTTTTGAAACCCGGTCCTTCATAAATGTATCTGCTCCTTCTTGAATTAAATACGTCCAAAACATTAAGAATCAATGTCCCCCTGCCCTTCATAATGTCTTTGCTTGCCGATATGTCCATAAAGGCCATGGCTTTTTGTACTCCTTGGGCCACTTTTCTTCTTCCTTCATAATTTCCCCGAACCTGAAGATCCAAGCCATTGGCAAAGGTGAATCGAGAAGTGAGTCGGGTAAACCAAGAATAAGTGTCGGTAGTATAAGTATCCAATACATTACTTCCATCTATTTTGGCATAGAAAAAGTTAAAATTGGCATCTAACTTCCACCAATCTACAGGGATGTAATCTGTAGTAAATTCAAAACCCATGGATTGCTCACCTAATAAATTTTCAGGGATAGTTGTAGAATTCCCCTCAGCGTCCACACTTCTTATTCTTTCAATTTTATCCTTGGTATCCCTATAGTAAACGGTAGAAAAAATGGATCCTTTGTCCATATATTTGATATGGCCTATTTCGAAGGCATCTGTATATTCAGGGTTGAGATCCGGATTGCCACTAAAAAAGTTTCTGGCATCAGAAAAAGTCATAAAGGGACTCAAGTCATTATAAACAGGCCTCCTGATTCTTCTACTATAACTCATTTGAAAAGCATCGTCTTTACTGAGGTTATAAGTGAAGTGAGCAGAAGGAAAGAGGTTGGCGTAATCTCTTGGGTTGATTTCATTTGAGTTTACCAGTGTGGTGGTGACATCAGTGTATTCCGCACGTAGCCCTCCTTGGTAAGAGAATTTCTCATGTTTATTGCCCAAGATGGCATAGGCTGCATGAATGTTCTCATCATAAAGGAAGATGTCATCCAAGCCGGGTAGGGCTTCAAATTCACCAGATTCCAGTCTTTGACTTACGATAAAATCATTTTCCATGTTTCTGAAACTACTTCTGAATCCTGTCTCGAAATTCCCCTCCTTGCCAATGGGTTTGGTATAATCCAATTGAAAGAGCCACTGCCTGTCAAACTCATCGTTTACAGATGTTTGGTAAATTGATGCTCCGGCAATGGGAGTTCCAGACGGTGTAAATCCATCTTGGGTATAAACCTGGTCTGAATTTTCCCAATAATCCAAGTAGGTAATGGCGCCGGTTAACTCATGCCCACTTTGTTCAAAACTACGTTTATATGTAAGGTTAAATTCAGAATTAGGCTCTTTTTCATCCTCATCTTGGGTACGTAGGGTATAACTTTGTAAGGGCCCACCTTCCGTTTCATAATCATTGTATCTAATATTTGTTAATCTT